>CAZFJJ010000093.1:832-7423 GCA_964519075.1 uncultured Lachnospiraceae bacterium | reverse complement strand
AATAAATTGAAAGGAACGAAAACCAATGAAAGACATTTATCAAAACTGCCCGTTGTTTGAGAATGAGCAATACCTTCTGCGATTGATCTCTTACGAAGATCTTGCAGACTTGCTGAAGGTTTACTCCGATCCGAAGTCTGTCCCCCTCTTCAACAGCGACAATTGCAACGGGGATGATTTTCACTACACAACCATGGAGCGGATGAGGCAGGCAATGGATTTTTGGCTGTGGGAATACGGGAATCGGATGTATGTACGGATGGCGATCATCGACCGAGACACGCAATGCGCTATAGGCACAACCGAACTTTTTGTGCGAACTGCCACCGATTATTTCACCGATTGTCTCTTGCTCCGCCTTGATCTGCGAAGTGATTATGAACGTGTCGATGAGCTTTGGAAAATTCTGACCCTGATTTTTGAAGAAGTGCTTGCTTACTTCCCCTGCAAGATGATCGCTACAAAGGCTCCCCATTTCGCCTTAGAGCGGATCGCAGCTCTAAGAAAATTAGGCTTTGCGGTAACCGAGGAGAAGGTCATTGGGCGAGGTGGAGTAGAGTACGGGGATTATTATGTAATGATGAGGTAGGCCGATGGATGAATTTCACAGAAACCGATAGGGCGGGGACTTGCTCCGCCCTATCGTGCGTTTTTATGAAATAACGGCGGTGCGCCAAAGGGAGGCGGTGCAAGACGCTGGGAACGGACCGTCGAGGATGGCGTTTCCTACGAGGCATGGTAGAATGGGGCGTCTATGTGCCGAGGGGAATTTACTCGTACTTCTCAAACCGCACCGTTACCGTCTTCCCTGCCTCCAAATGCACGCGACGGAATCCGCACAGAGCGTGGGGCGCGTCCTGCTCAAAGCAGAGGACGGTGTGATCGGCGGCAAAATCGCTTCGGTTGGTGACCACTGCCTCGGTTTCGCTGATCCAATCCTCGGTAATGTCGGCATAGGAAAGCCCAAAACCAAAGGGATAAAGAGGTTTACCCCGGAAGTATTTGTAGGTGCGCCCCTTCATGGAGTAATCCTCGAAGGGAGGCAGATCGTCTACACTGTGATAGAAGGTAACGGGAAGTCTACCCGAGGGGCAGGTCTTGCCGAAGAGGATGTTGGCAAGTGCCTCTCCGCCCTCCGCGCCGGGGTAGAAGCATTGCACGAGAGCATTGGCTCTTTCCGCAGGCTCGGAGAGGTTCACCGCGGAGCCCGAGATATTCACGAACACCGTGGGTTTCCCCAGATCCAGCACAGCGCGGTAGAGGATCTGCTGGGCTTCGGGGAGATCCAGCGTCTTGCGGTCGCCCGATGCGTCGCCGTTGTAGGCGTCGCCTTCCTCACCTTCCATGGAGGGATTGAGTCCCATCACCAGCACCACCACGTCGGCGGATCTTGCCGCCGCTACTGCCTCGGCAATGGGATGATGTGCGGTCAGCGAGAAGGGATCGCATCCCTTTGCGGTGCGCACCGATCCGCCTGCCGCCTCTACCGCCTTGGTGATGCCTGCAAGTGCGGTGGTATATTTGGTGGGCGTGCCGTTGTAGTTGGCCAGCAGCACCGACAGATCGTCGGCGTTGGGTCCGATGACCGCTACCTTTTGTGCGGGCGAGAGGGGAAGGATGCCGTCGTTTTTTAGAAGAACGATGCTCTCCTCCGCCATTTGCAGGCTCAGCGCCCGATGGGCAGGCGATTCCACGTGGTCGTAGGAGATCGCGTCAAAGGGGCAGTCGGTATCGAACATTCCCAGACGGATGCGGGTATAGAAGAGCCGTTCCACCGCCGTGGTCAGATCCTCTTCCGACAGAAGTCCCTTGTCCAGCGCCTCCTCCAGAGCGGCGTAAGCACCGCCGCAGTTGAGATCGCACCCTGCCTTCACCGCCATCGCGGCGGCTTCGGGCTTGGTGGGGACGTATTTGTGGTGTATATAAATATCGGTAATAGCACCGCAATCAGAGACGACGTAGCCGTTAAAGCCCAGCTTGTCTCGGAGAATCTCCTGCAGGAGCGTGGGCGATGCACAGCAGGGCTCGCCGCTCACGCGATTGTAGGCTCCCATGACGGCGGCAGGGTGAGCGCGGTCGATGCAATATTGGAACGCCCACAGATAGGTGCCCCACAGATCGTCCTCGTCCACCACTGCGTCGAAGGAGTGGCGGAGCGATTCGGGGCCGCTGTGGACGGCAAAATGCTTTAGGGTGGCGTCGGTCTTGTAGTAGTCGGGATGGTCGCCCTGCAAGCCCCGGACGAAGGCGACGCCCATTCTGCCGGTGAGGTAGGGGTCTTCGCCGTAGGTCTCGTGTCCGCGCCCCCAGCGGGGATCGCGGAAGATGTTGATATTGGGCGACCAGAAGGTGAGCCCCTGATAGATGTCGGTGCGCCCTTGCTGTTTGTATTCGTTGTACTTGGCGCGGGCTTCGTCGGAGATGGCGTCGGCGACCTTTTGGAGCAGCGCGTCGTCAAAGGATGCCGCCATGGCGATGGCTTGGGGGAACACGGTAGCCTGTCCCGCACGGGCAACGCCGTGGAGGGCTTCGTTCCACCAGTTATAGGCGGGAATGCCTAAGCGGGGAATGGCAGGGGCGTTATAGAGCATCTGCTGTACCTTCTCGGTACGGGTCATCTCCGCTACCAGCGTGCGGGCGCGGTTTAGGTAGGCTTGATTGATCACGGTAAACACTCCCTTCGGGGGATTTTTTATTATTGTAGCACAAAATGCGGAAATTTGCAAGGGAGAGAAGGGACCTTACTACAGTTTCCTCCGTGAAAAGCAAAAGCCGACGGGGTTCGTCGGCTTTATACTATTCGGCGATTTATTTCCCGCACTGATCAAACGCGGGGTTGAAGGCGTATACGTTTTTGCGATCCATGGTGTCCTTGGCCATGTTCAGCGCGTCACCGAAGCGCTGGTAGTGGACGATCTCCCGCTCGCGGAGGAATTTCAGCGGATCACGCACGTCGGGATCGTCGATCAGGCGAAGCAGGTTGTCGTAGGTCACGCGGGCTTTCTGCTCTGCTGCAAGATCCTCGTGCAGATCGGCCAGGACGTCGCCCTTGACGCCGATATAGGCGGTGGTGAAGGGCGTTCCCGAGGCGGCCTGCGGGTAGATGCCCACGGTGTGATCCACGAAGTAGGTGTCAAAGCCTGCACGCTTGATCTCTTCGGGGGTGAGGTTGCGGGTGAGCTGGTAAATGATCGTCGAGACCATCTCCACGTGCCCCAGCTCTTCCACCGCGATATCGGTAAGCATACCCGCGATGTTGCGGTCGGGCATGGAGAAGCGCTGACTCAGATAGCGGGTGGATGCACCGAGCTCGCCATCGGGCCCGCCGACCTGCGAGATAATAATTTTCGCCAGAGCGGGGTTGGGGTTCTTGATCTTGACGGGGTATTGCAGTTTGCGGTCGTAAATAAACATCAGTTGGCCTCCCATTCCCACGGCAGCGGGGATTTGTTCCAGTCAAAGCAGGTCTTGCCGCCGGCAGAGCTGAGGGTCAGCGGGCCGTAGGTCTCTTCGTATGCACATCGGGCGGCTTTGGCCGCCTCTTTTGCTTCCTCAAAATAGGCGAGGGCTTCCATGCAGGAGGGATGACCGTTGAGGTACAGCCCTGTCTCCAGCAGGACGAAGTCTGCCTGTTGCAGACGGCGCATTGCCGATTGCTTGTCGGTCATTACAGTCCGCCTCCTTTCCCGTAGGGCGTGGCAGAGTGATTGCAGCAGCCTACCAGCGGGAGATAGAGCTCCTTAAACAGCGTGCCTGCAGACAGGGCTTCGCAGGGGGTATAGAGGTTCTGCCAGCACTGGACGGGGGAGGTGACGATAGCCAGCGGCTCACCGCATTCGCACTCACTGCCGTCCCGATCCACGTCACGAGTGCGGAGCGTATCTGCCTGCATCCGATCGCCGACGTAGGGAGCGCGCCACGCGCCTCGTCCCATCCCTTGCATCCCGCGGCCGATTGGGTAGCCGCAGGCTCTTTGATAATCCATATTGGGTTCCTAACCTTTCGTTCTCTTTGGAAAGACCCATCGGTCTTTCATGGTCAGTATATGACGGGATGGGGATGGTGGTGAGGGGGAAAGGGGTTGACAAGGGGCGTAGCGTGTGATATAATTGTACAAAGATGTGGTACAACTATGCGCTGTTTACAACTAAACCATAAAGTGAGACAAAAAATGAAAAAACTCAAGCATCTGCATCCGGCGATGGAGCATTTCGTGTTCCATAAAATACCTGAATTTTACAGGCCGATTAAGTCGTTATTCTATACGCTGAAGGATAATTATATTGTAGCGGTCATATTTCACGGTTTATTCTTTTTGCTTAAGCTTTTCGTATTGGATTTGCCGATCATCGGGGATCTGATCTGGATCGGTATCGTTGGTGCGGTATTATTCTGCGGCGTTCTTCTGGTCAGACGAAAGGTGACGGATGATAGAATCAGCTATATTGCGCATATGTTCCTATCATTATTAGGATTATGCTTATCCATCATTTATCTGCTGTGGTCAATCGTACTGACCTATTTTGACCTGCTTTATCTGATTTGGGTTATACTGCCGGTGTTGGGCATCGTTATTCTGTGCTCGCATTATTGGGTGCGCCATTGCCTTGTGTGGGATAAATACGGAACTGATTCACCCAAACAGTCGAAATTTGGGTCAGGATTATGGGTGGGTTTGTCCAGTATCATAACGATAATTATGATGGTGGTTTTGCGAGTCAGTCAAGATAATATGCCTACGATCATCGTGGGCGCAACTGCGGTTGGTTGCATCATTTTGATTGCATTCATTCTACCGTTTACGGTGATATATGCGCTGAAGCTGTATTATTACTACAAATATTTACGCGCGGCCAATGAATGATTTTCTCTCCCCAACTGTGGCACATGCCACGGTTGGGGATTTTTCTTGACGAGGAGCGCACATATTCCTCCGAAAAATCCCCGACCGCCCAAGGCAGTCGGGGATTTCGTGTATTCAGCGCAAAAACATTCGCACCAGTTTTTCGTAAAGCTTGCTCTTATACGGGTGATAGCGCATCCGAAGATCGATCCGGGTTCCTTTGCGGACGATACTCTTTGTGTGGGTGAAGGTGTCAAAGCCGTCCTTGCCGTGGTAGGAGCCCATGCCGCTTTCGCATACGCCGCCGAAGGGGAGCTCCGAGCTGGCCAGATGGATGACGGTATCGTTGATGCAGCCGCCGCCGTAGCGGATGCGGGCGGTGACTTCCTTGATGCGGCGGTTATCCCGGGAGAAGAAGTAGAGCGCCAGCGGCTTGGGACGGTCTGCCAGATAGGCGTAGACCTCCTCAAACTCTCGATAGGTGAGGATGGGCAGGATGGGACCGAAGATCTCCTCCTGCATCACCGGATCGTCGGGAGTGACAGAATCCAGCACGGTAGGCGCGATCTGCAGAGTGCTTCGGTCGGAATCGCCGCCGTGGACGACCTTGGCGGGATCGATGAGCCCCAGCAGACGGTCGAAATGCTTCTCGCTGACGATCCTTCCGTATTCGGGATTTTCCAGCGGATCGGTGCCGAACTGGGCGGTGATCTCGCGGCGGATCTCTCCGATCAGCCGATCCTTCACATCCTCGTGGCAGAGGATGAAGTCGGGTGCGACGCAGGTCTGTCCGCAGTTGAGAAATTTTCCAAAGACGATGCGCTTGGCGGCAAGCTTCAGCTTGGCGGTCTCGTCCACGATGCAGGGGCTTTTGCCGCCCAGCTCCAGCACGGCGGGAGTCAGGGTCTCGGCGGCGCGGCGGAGCACCTCCTTGCCCACGTTCTGACTGCCGGTGAAGAAGATCAGATCGAATTTTTCGTTCAGTAGTGCGGCGTTCTCCCGTCTGCCCCCGGTGACTACCGCCACGTATTCGGGCGGGAACAGATCGGCGATCAGCCTGGCGATCACCGCAGAGGTGGCGGGGGAGTATGCGCTGGGCTTGACTACGGCGGTGTTGCCCGCGGCAATGGCGTCGGCAAGGGGCTCGACAGTCAGCAGGAAGGGGTAGTTCCAGGGGCTCATGATCAGCACGTTGCCGTAGGGCGTGGGCTTTTGGTAGCTGCGGGCGGCAAACTGCGCAAGGGGCGTGCGCACCCGCTTTTCTTTGGCAAACTTTCGGGTATGGCGGATCAGATAGCTGATCTCGGAGAGGGTCAGTCCCACCTCGCACATATAGCTCTCGTAGGCGCTCTTTCCCAGATCGCTGCGAATGGCGGCTGTGATCTCGTCCTCCCGCTCGCGGATGGCGGCGTGGAGCTTTTTCAGCATCTGAATGCGGAATTTTACCGGCAGGGTGGAGCCGCTTTGAAAGAATTTTCGCTGGTTTTGTAAGATTTCGGTAATAGTCATTGAATCCTCCGAGAGGCTAATTTTCAGTCCGATCGCTCGATCGAACCGGGTGGGCTGACGCAGGTCATCCTGACAGGTTGGATGGAACCGCTTGTGCACGTCTTCTCCCTCGTCATCCCCCGCGCCAAGGGAACGGTTGGTGCAATTTGTCCGCACCTCCGTAGCAGACGCTTCGCTTACTGCCGCAGACGCTTCGCTTACTGCCGCAGACGCTTCGCTTACTGCCGCAGACGCTTCGC
>CAZFJJ010000093.1:0-732 GCA_964519075.1 uncultured Lachnospiraceae bacterium | reverse complement strand
TTACTGCGCCACCTCCCTCTCGGAGGGAGGCACGGGGATGTGCGAACATATCGCACCAACCCCGTAGGGCGGGGGCTTGCTCCCGCCGCTTGGAAGGGATCGTCAGATGTCCTCCGCCAGCGTGCGGCGCTTTTCCCATTTGCCCATGAGGAAATAGATGAGCCCGGGAATGGCACAGCCGTAGGGCGCAAGTCCGTAGCCCAGCACGAAACCGTAGAAGCCCCAGCCGAAGACAATGCCGAACAGCCAGCTGAGTCCGATGCGGAGCACCACGCCGTCCAGCAGGGAGAGCACCAGCCCCAGCTTGGCGTTGCCGATGCCCTGGATGAAGGCGTGAGTGCCGCGGATGATAGTGAAGGCGGGGAACATCCACATGATCGCCGCGATGAAGGTGCCCGAAAGGGCGTGGACGGCGGGATCTTCCGAGAAGAGCATAAACAGCTCCTTGCCGAAGAGGACGTATGCCAGCATAAAGACCGCGGTCAGCACGGCGGCATAGATCCACGCATAGTATACCACCTGCTTGCTGCGGCGATTTTCTCCTGCCGCGATGTTCTGGCTGATCATGGGCATCGCCGCGTGCTGGATGCCCTGGGAGATCTTGTTGATGATGTCGTCGATCTTTACGCCTACGCCGAAGGTGGCGGAGGCGACCGCTGTGGAATCGATGGCGTTGACCATGGAATTGACGTAGAGCATGGACAGATTGATGCAGCCCGACTGGATCGCCAT
>CAZFJJ010000092.1:0-7449 GCA_964519075.1 uncultured Lachnospiraceae bacterium | reverse complement strand
AAAAGGGTTCCTGCACCTCCCGAAACTTCTGTAAATGCCCCGCAAATGCTTGCGGGACTCGGGAGTTACGTATACAAAGAACTTTTCGCAAAGGAATTTTGGTATTCATTATGATTCCTTTCCCAAGAGTTCTTGAAGCTTCTCAAGAAACTTCTTGCAAGAAGTTTCTTCAGTGGGACTCGGGGCAACGCCCCGGCAGAAAGGATTTATTCAAAATGGGTAAACTGTTTGTAATTGACGGCTTAGACGGCTCCGGCAAGGGAACGCAGTCTGCCAAGCTGGTAGAATATTTGACCGCACGAGGCATTGACGCCCGCCGCATCAGCTTCCCCGCCTACGGCACCCGCGGTGCGGCTTTGGTCGAAGGCTATCTGGGCGGTGAGCTGGGCGGCAAGCCCGACGATACCGGCGCATACGCCACCTCCACCTTCTACGCCGTGGATCGCTACTGGTCCTACCGCACGCAGTGGGGCGAGTTTTACAACCGCCCCGACACGGTGATCGTCTGTGATCGCTACACCACCGCCAACGCCGTTCATCAGTGCTCCAAGCTCCCGAAGGAGCAGTGGAACGCCTATCTCGACTGGCTGTGGGACAACGAATACAACAAGCTGGGCATTCCCCGCCCCGACAAGATCTGCTATCTGGAGATGCGTCCCGATCTCTCCCGCCGTTTGGTGCAGGAGCGTTCGGTGAAGGAAGGACGCAAGATAGACATCCACGAGCGAGATTACGAGTATCTCGACCGTTGCTACGAGGCGGCACTCTACGCCAGCGATTATCTGGGCTGGGAGAAGATCACCTGCTACGAGGGCGACGAGATCCGCTCGGTGGAGGACATCTTCGCCGAGTTACTGGAGCGGCTGGAGCTGTGATAAACCGTCGCAGCAACGCCGCCGATCTGCCGGCGCTCCAATCGCTCTGGCAGGAGGTCTTCGGCGATCCGCCTGCGTTTACGGGACGGTTTTACGAAGCCTTCGGAGCGGACTCTGCCATCGTTTCCGAGGAGGAGGGAAAGATCGTGGCGATGCTTCACCCTCTCCCCGTTGCGCTGGCACAAAACGGTCGATGCTCCTTCGGCGTATATATCTACGCCCTCGCCACGCACCCCGATCACCGGGGCAAAGGCATCGCCTCTCGTCTGCTGACCGAGGCCGAAACTGCCCCCTTTCCGATACCGCCCGCGCTTGCGAAAGCGGATACCGTCGGACTTTGCGATACGCCTGTAAACGCGCCCGCGTTCTCTCTGCTGATCCCGGCAAAGAAGTCGCTGTTTGACTATTACCGCACACGCGGATACGTCCGCCATGCGAAGATCGTGTCGGAAGAAGCCGAGAGTTACCCCGCTCATCTGGCGCAGGGGCTTTCGGATCAGCCCGTATTTCTCAAGCCCGAACCCTTTTACGCGCTTGCGGCCAAGATCCCCGAGCCCGTACCGCCTCCCGTGGAGCACGCGCTGTGGAAGCCGCTCGTGCCAGGACTGACAGACGGCGAACCGAACTTATCCCATTTTATGCAATAAGCACTCACAAGGAGTTTATCATGATCTATGTTTTCCTTGCCAACGGCTTCGAAGAGATCGAAGCGTTGACCCCGGTGGACGTGTTCCGCCGCGCGGGACTTGACACCGTCACCGTTTCCATTACCGACGGCTGCGCCGTCACCGGATCCCACGGCATCACCGTTACCGCAGATAAGCTGCTTTCGGAGGTGGATCTTGCAGATGCCGAGCTACTCCTGCTGCCCGGCGGAATGCCCGGAACCAAGCACCTCGGCGCCTGCAAGCCCCTCTGCGATGCCCTCACCGCTCACGCCAAGGCAGGAAAACCGTTTGCCGCCATCTGTGCGGCTCCCTCGGTGCCGGGCAGACTGGGGCTTCTGCAGGGAAGGGAAGCCACCTGCTATCCCGGCTTTGAGGATGCGCTGATCGGTGCTACCGTGTCCGAGAAAAAGGTTGTCCGCGACGGCAATGCCGTCACCGCCACAGGCATGGGCGTCTCGCTGGACTTTGCACTGGAATGCCTCCGCCTGCTGGGACGCGACGCCGAAGCTGACCGCATCCGCCGATCGGTCATCGGCGATTAATTCACCAATCGATTATTCTTCATTATTTTTCAAGGAGCCGCATGTCTGCCTATCTCAGTATCAAGGAACGCAAAAAACTGCTTCGGGCAGATATTCTTGCCGAGCGTCGAGCGTTAGATCCGACGGTAAAAGCGCAAATGGACACTAAGATCGCCTCTGCCTTTACCTCCCTCGTTTCCTATCGCTACGCCGAGACTCTGCTTCTCTACTACCCCCGCCCCGACGAGATCGACGTCCGTCCGATCCTTGCCGCCGCACTGAGATCGGGCAAAAGGGTTGCTCTGCCCCGCACGCGGGAAAGCGGAAGAATGGAATTCCGTTTCATTGACGGCGAAAACCGACTGATTCCCGGAAAATTTCAGATCCCCGAGCCGGATGGCGACTGTCCCCTGTTTGATCCTGAAGCCGCCGACAAGGGCGTGCTGATGGTCGTCCCGGGTCTTGCCTTTGACCGAAGCGGCTATCGCCTGGGGTACGGAAAGGGATACTACGACCGCTATTTGGAAAATCGCCGCATCACCACCGCAGGCCTGATCTACTCCGCGTTTCTGACGCAAAACCTTCCACGTGGACGCTACGATCTGCCGGTTCACTTTATCGTCACCGAGAAGGGAGTGACCTTCGTTGAATAGATTCAAACAATACGTTCCGCCCGCCGCGCTTCTGCTGACGGTTTATGTACTCCTGGCGCTGTCAGGATTGCTCACCGCCGCTTCGGACGAGGTCTCAGAGCTGTTTTTCACCAATATGGTTCTGCAGATCGTCATTTTTATTCTCCCCGCTCTGTTTTATTGCAAGATCAGAAAGCGCGGGATCACCCATGAAACCTACTCTTTTGCAGTATTGCCCGCCCACCCTGTGTTTCTGCTGTCTCTGTTCGGTGTGATCGTTTTAGGCAGTATGCTCATTAATTTAGGGGTAGCCGCCGCATTCGCTACCGCCGAGGAGTTTGGATCGGAGGCATCGGTCACCCTAACCGGCATCACCGACGCGACGGAGGCGGTCTACGTGATCTTCGCCTTCTGCATCCTTCCTGCTATTACCGAAGAATTTTTCTTCCGCGGTGTGCTGATGTCGGAATACGCCCAGCACAATCCAACCGCCGCCGTGCTTCTGTCCACCTTAGCCTTCGCCGCATCCCACTTCGAGCTGACCCAAATGCCCGCGTATCTCTTCAGCGGACTCCTGCTTGCTTTTGCGGTTCGCGTAACCCGCAGCCTGATCCCTGCCATCCTGCTGCACTGCGCAATCAATCTCTTCAACGTCTTTTTGTTGCCCTATCTATGGCAAATTACTCTGGCTCCCCTGGGCGTTCTCTTCACTGTTTTTATCTTGGTGGGACTGATCTTGGTTTTTGCGCTGGTGATGCTGCGGGAGACCGAGCAGATCTACACCGATTACGCATCCGATCCCCGCAGAGAAAAGGACACCTTCGGTCGATCCGGCAGCTTTGGAGCCGCGCTCTTTCACGGACTCTTTTCTCCCCCCTTCATCATCGCACTGGGGCTTGCGCTGATTTTGGCATTAATCGGTTAAATACACCGCAAAAATGAAATCTGATCAAAGGAACGAATCTATGAAATCTAATTATTCCGCAGACGAAAACGCTCGTAATACAGTTCCCGAAACTGCGGGGCTGGAGCTGGACAAAACCCTGTTTGAAAAGGGTGATCCTGCAGGTAATTTGCAATTTGCACCGTCGGAAGACGATCTGCCCGATGTAAACGATCACTCGATCGACGAGGAATCCCTCGCCTTCGACGACTTGACGGTGATCGAGGAGGAAGAGCAGACAGGCCCTAAACCCAGAAAAAAGGTGATCGTCAAACGCGAGAAGGGTGCTGCGGTTTTCAGCGCCGCCAGTGCCATTGCTTATCTGATCGTCGTGGTTTGTGTCGGTATTCTGGCGGGGCTATTCATCGTCTCTGCGCTCAACGACATATTCGCCTTCGTCAAGGACGATTCGGTTTACGAAATCACCATCGAAAACGAAAATATGACTTTGGACGAGCTGTCCGAATATCTCGGCGACGAAGGGATCATCACCTACCCCTTCCTGTTCCGCCTCTACGTGGGACTGAAGGACGACGGCGAGATCACTCTGCAGGAGGGCACGCACAAGGTTTCCCCCTCCTACAACTACGACAAAATATTGAGCGCCCTGAATCCATCTCCCGTACGGCAGGAAATCACCATCA
This sequence comes from uncultured Lachnospiraceae bacterium, assembly GCA_964519075.1. GTDB lineage: Bacteria > Bacillota > Clostridia > Oscillospirales > CAG-272 > CAKSQF01. The sequence goes on along the minus strand of CAZFJJ010000092.1, from coordinate 3,166 downwards.
CCTTTAAGGAAGGTATGACGGTGGACGACATCATCGATCTATTCGTATCCAAAGGCATCGGAACCCGAGAAGGGTTCGTAGACGTGATTGAAAACTACGATTTTGACTACTGGTTCCTAAAGAATCTGGAAACCACCGAGGATCGCTACTACCGTCTGGAGGGCTATCTATACCCTGACACCTATCGATTCTATTCCGATTCCTCTGAAGTTGCCGCGCTGAGCAAGCTGCTGGACAACTTTAAGAAGAAGGTGCCCAAGAGCTACGCAACCCAATGTGAAGAAATGGGATTTACCATGGATCAAATGGTGATTATCGCGTCCTTGATCGAGTCCGAATGCACGTGGGTACTGGATTACGAGTACGTTTCCGCCGTTTTCCACAACCGCCTGAAGAGCACCGACTTTAACGGGCGACTGGATTCAGACGCTACTATCCAATATTTACTCCGCCATACCACCGGCTCTCGTAAGGAGCATCTGGAGGAGTCCGATCTGCTCATCGATTCCCCCTACAACACCCGCCTCAAGAACGGTCTGCCTCCCGGACCCATCTGCAATCCCTCACTAAACGCTCTGACCGCCGCCATTTACCCCAACGAGGAATGCGGCTACTACTATTTCGTCACACAGGCAAGCGGTTATAACCTCTATGCCAAGACCTATTCAGAGCATCTTGCCAATATCAAAAAGGTGGAAGAAGAGGAAGAATAACCTCCGCCGCACAAAATCCCGAACATCACTCCGGAGATGTTCGGGATTTTCACGAGAAAACGGTACTTTTTCGCAAAAGGTCGTTGACAGAGCAAAAAAAATATATTATAATGGTAGCAATCGATATTAAGAAAAGTGGTATTGTTATGAAAAAAAAGATCCTTACGACAGCTTTGGCTCTGTTGCTTTCCGCGCCCCTGCTTCTCACGGGATGCGGTGAGCAGGACCCCAACGCCCCGAACGGCTTCAAGACCGCCTCTAACGACTGCGTAGAATATCATCTCTTCGTCCCCGACACCTGGATAGTGGACACCGCTGAAGACAGCATGATGATCACCGCACGCGCCAGCGACGTTGTTTCCACTAATATTTCTATGATCGCTTATACCAACGATCAATACGAGGTCAAACAGGATGAAAACGGCAACGACCTGTCTCCCGTTCCCGAATACTGGTCTGACTACCAAGCCGATCTGGTGAAGATCTTCGATTCGGACGAGGAAGGAAACACCACCTTCGTGCTGAACGAGGAACTGTCGGGGAAAACCCGCTTGATCGGTGCCGACGGTGAAGGCAGCGCCGCCACCGGCTATACCTACGTCTACACCGGCGTATTGGGCGATACGGAACTCAAATATATGCAGGTGATCATTTATCAGAAAGAGACCTTCTATCTGTTCACTTACACCTCCGTCCCCGCTCAGTACGATGAGTACATCGACGACGTAGAAGACATCCTCTCCTACATCGAGCTTCCTTGAGCATGTCCATTCAACCGACCCCTATGATCTATCTGGACAACAGCGCTACCACTCCCCTGTGTGAGGAAGCCGCCCAAGCGGTAAACGCCGCCGTTGCCTGCTACGGAAACCCCTCCTCGCTCCACGGTATGGGTCAAAACGCCCGTAAGCTCGTAGAAGAGGCGCGCAAGCGATTGTTGTCCGCATTGGACGTTCGGCTTCCCGATACCCGCCGCGTGATCTTCACCTCTTGCGGAACCGAAGCCAACAACCTGGCCGTCTACGGCGTACTGCGGGCTAAAAAATTCCGTTTTCTCCCTCGAATCGTCACCACAGACAGCGAGCACCCTTCCATTTTAGAGCCCCTTGCCGATTTGGAACGCCGCGGCGAAGCAGAAGTGATCCGCCTCTCCACCATGGGCGGCAGGATCGACCTGTCTGAGCTGGACGCCGCTCTGAACGAGCGCACAGTCCTGCTGACGCTGATGCAGGTCAACAACGAGACCGGCGCGGTCTATGACGTTGCCTCCGCCTTTCGCTTGGCAAAGCGAAAAAATCCCTTGATCCTTACCCACACCGACCTGACCCAGGGCTTTCTGAAGGTCCTTCCCAAGGGCGGCTACGACAAGCTGGGCGCCGATCTGATCACCGTCAGCGGACACAAGATCCACGCCCCTAAGGGAGTAGGCGCGCTGGTCGTCTCTGCCGAGGTGCTGAAGTCCAAACGCCTGATCCCCTGCCTGTACGGCGGCGGTCAGGAGGACGGTCTTCGATCGGGCACCGAAAACGTCATCGGCATCACCGCCTTAGGTGCCGCAGCGAAAGCAGGGAAAGCGACCGCCACTGCCGACACCGCCCGAATAGCCGTTTTGCGGGAGCTGTTTGTCAAAGCCCTTCCCGAAACGGTTCGCGTGAACACCCCTGTGGGTGACGTGGCGCCGCACGTCGTCAGCATCACTCTCCCCCGCATCAAAAGCCAATCCGCTTTGAACGCACTTTCCGCTAAAGGGATCTGCGTTTCCAGCGGCTCCGCCTGCTCTTCTCACGGCGGGCACGGCAGTTACGTTCTGCTGGCTTTTGGACTCACCCCCGAGGAAGCAGACTGCACCCTGCGGGTCAGTCTGTCCCGCTACACTACCGATCAAGAGCTTCTCGCCGCCGCCAAGGCGATCCGGGATGTTTCTGATACACTCATTCCAATCAAATAGAAAGAGGGATTACTATGAAACTCAAGCTCCTTGCTCTTTTCCTGGCAGTCGCCGCATTAGTTCCCGCTATTGCCGGATGCACCGGTGCCACGGCGGACGTGACTACCACCGAGCCCCCCGCCTCCACTACTGAAGTGCAGACGACCGAAGAACCCGAGGTTCGCACCACCGAGTTCGCTGAGCCCGCTCGCGAATTGATGCATCAGATCATTGAAGACTACTGGATCTCCCGCAGCAAACAGCTGCGCGAGGAGTATCAAAGCGGCAGCGCAGCCTTCGTGTGGAGCTATGCCTCTTTCCTGGAAGCTCTTGCTGAAACCTACCGGCTGTTCCCCGATGACGCCACTATCTCCAAAACCTATCGGAATGCGCTGGAAGGCTTGGAGGCCTACGCCGTCTCTACCACCATCACCTCCCCCTCCGGCAGATACAAGGTTACTTATTACAACGCCAGCAGGGGCGGCTCGGGCGACTACTATTACGACGACGACGCTTGGGTCTGCAT
>CAZFJJ010000091.1:0-7489 GCA_964519075.1 uncultured Lachnospiraceae bacterium | reverse complement strand
TACCATGTTTTTGTGAACTTTTCTACCTGCTCTATTTGTGCGGTATTGCCTTAAAAAACGGTAAACTATGTTCAGGTTTGCTGAACAGTTGACCGATTTTGCTCATGCGTTGTCGGCGGTTGTGCGTCGGGCAGCGGTCAGGGTGTTGCGCAGCAGCATGGTGATGGTCATGGGACCTACGCCGCCGGGGACGGGGGTGATGGCAGATGCGATCGGCTCTACCGAGGCAAAGTCCACGTCTCCGCAGAGCTTGCCGTTTTCGTCCCGATCCATGCCCACGTCGATGACCACAGCACCGGGCTTCACCATATCGCCGGTGATGAATTTTGCTTTGCCGATAGCCACCACCAAAATGTCTGCGCGTCGGGTCACCTCTGACAGATCCTTGGTGCGGGAGTGACAGACGGTGACGGTGCCGTTGGCTTGGAGAAGCAGCATCGCCATGGGCTTTCCTACGATGTTGCTTCTGCCCAGTATTACACACTCCTTGCCGGCGATCTCCACTCCGCTCTCCCGGAGCAGTACCATCACGCCTGCGGGGGTGCAGGGGAGGAAGTCGTAGTCGCCCAGCATGATCCGTCCTACGTTTTGGACGTGGAATGCGTCCACGTCTTTTTGGGGGGAGATGCGGGCGATGACCTCGCTCTCGTTGAGATGCTTCGGCAGAGGCAGCTGGCAGAGGATGCCGTGGATAGCGTCGTCGGCGTTTAGCTCGTCGATAAGGGCGTTCAGCTCGTTCTGAGTTGTGGCTTCGGGCAACTCGTACACGCGGGAGAGGAAGCCCACCTCGCCGCAGGCCTTGTGCTTGTTGCGGACGTAGACCTGTGATGCGGGATTCTCGCCTACGATGATCACCGCCAGCCCGGGGGCGTAGCCGTTTGTCGCTACGAATGCGGCGGTTTCTTCCTGAATGCTGTTGCGTTCTGCAGCAGAGATTGCCTTGCCGTCAATGATGTGTGCCATTATTCATTCTCCTCGTTTGGGGGATCGTTTGGGGAAGATGCGGAGTCTGCCGTATCGGCGTCATCGTCGCTGTTGGTTGCCGCTTCGACTGCGCAAGCGGTTGCCGCTTCGGTGGCGGGATTGACGATTGCGTAGCTCTTGGCTTCGGGCCAGTAGATGCAGTCAGCGACGGTGCGGAGCTTGCGGAAGAAGTAGAGGATTACCAGCAGAGTGACAGAGGCTACGAAGCAGACCAGTGCCAGCCACTGGGACACGCGCAGACCGCCCGCGTACAGGGAGTCGGTGCGCAGACCCTCGATGAAGAAGCGTCCCAGACCGTACCAGCCCAGATAAAGCAGGAAGATCTCGCCGTCAAACTTCTTTTTCTTGGAGTACAGGGTCAGGACGAGGAAGCCTACGATATTCCACAGCGACTCGTACAGGAAGGTGGGGTGGACGAATTCGGTAGGGATGCGGCGCTCCACACCGTCGATGACCTTGGTGTAATACGCGCCCTCCAGCTTCATGCGCCAGGGCAACTCGGCCACGTTTTCCGACCACCCGTAGGCTTCACCGTTCATGAAGTTGCCCCATCTGCCGATGGCCTGCGCCATCTGGACGGCGGGAGCGAGGAGGTCGAAGAAGGCGGGGATCCGCATCTTCTTGACCTTCAGACCGATAAAGCAACCCAGTGCGCCGAAGATGATGCCGCCGTAGATGGCAAGTCCGCCCTCCCAAATGGCAAAGACGTCTTTGATGCCGGTGTAATTTTCGGGACGGTCCAACCAGTCGAAGAAGACGTAGTAGAGCCGCGCGCCCACGATGCCGGGGATGACGGTAAAGAAGGCAAGGTCGATCAGGTCGTCCATCAGCAGCTTGACGCGCTTGCCCCGCAGGTAGATGTACAAAACTGCCAGAATAATGCCGGTGGTGATGATCACACCGTACCAGGCAACCGACAGCTTGCCCAGCGTAAAGGCGGTGGAGTTGATTTCAAATTCTCCGATGCCCAGCCCGGGAAATGAGATTTTGTGCATAGGGATGCTCCTTTCATGCTTTGGGGAGGATCAGTGCCTCCGCCATATGGGTAGGATCTTTCAGACGGGCGGCCAGTGCCGTCACGTCGGTTTCGGTCAGCGCCGACATGGCGTCGGCGTAAGCGAAGAGGTTGCTGCCCTCCATGCGGTGGGCAAGATAGTCCGAGGCAAACTCCTCGGTGGAGTCCAGCGAGCGGAAGAGATCGCCCAGCTCCATCCGCCGACAGGCGAGGAAGTCCTCGGGGGCGGGGGAGTCAAAGTCGGCAAGGGCAGACTTCAGTGCGGCGAGGGTCTCTTCGGGATAGTCGGTGTTGGCAAAGACGATCAGATGCCCGAAGCTGTCGTTCATCGTCGCCTCAAAGGAGAGCGAGCCCGAGATGGTGCCATCCCGATAGAGCTTGTGAGAGAGGGCGGAGCTTTCGCCGAACAGCAGACAGCCCAGTACCTCCAGCGCTGCGGCAGTACGGGGGACGTCCTCGTCGGGGGCGGGCAGCAGCTTGACGCCGAAGGCAACCGTAGGCTGTGTCACGTTCCATTTACGGACGGTGCGCGCTTGGTGAATCGTTGCCGGTTCCTTTACGGGAAGCACTTCCACCGAGGGCGTCGGCGGGAGCGGATCGGGGAATACCCGATCGCAGATGCGCGCTACCTCCTCTGCGGTGATCCGTCCCGCTACGCAAAGGGTCAGCCGTGCGGGATGATAGAAGGCGCGGTGAACGGTGGTCAGCAGCTCGGGGGTGAGCCCTGCGATGGACGATCGGCTGCCGAGGATGGGGCGGCGCACGGGATGCTTTCGGTAGAGCGCCCGCAGAATATCGTTGTATAGCGTCTCCGCGGGGGAATCTTTGTCGGCGGCGATCTCCTCGCCGATGATGGGAAGCTCCTTTGCAACCGTCTCTGCGGTGAAATGAGAGGCGGTGACGAAGCGAAGTAGGATCTCCAGCGCCTGGTCAAAATGCTCGGTGCAGTCGAAGAGGCAGGCGGTGGAGAGATAGGTAGTGAAGGCGTTGGCATCGGCACCGATGGCGGCGAATTTCGTGAAAGCATCGCTGCCGTCGGGCTGATCGAAAAGCTTATGCTCCAGAAAATGCGCGGTACCGTCGGGGAGGGTGTAGCGCACGCCGTCGATCTTGACCTTCCGATGGATCGAGCCGAAGTTTGTGCCCAGCAGGGCGTAGTAAGTATGGAGCGGCTTTTCCAGCACGCAGACCGTAAGTCCCGATGCGTGGGTGAAGGTTACCGCCCGCTCGTCGGTGAGGGGGTGGATCTCAGTTTTCATGGGAGACCTCCTTCCGAGTGCGGGAGCGATCCAGCAGGGTGTAGATCGCGTCGGGCGAGAGCCGTCCTGCCGCCCGCATCACGTCAGCGCGGGTCACGCGCCGGATGCGCTCTGCCTCGATGCAGGGAGACTCGGCAACTCCCAGCGGCGAGCGGCTGAAATACCAGCCGGCCAGCGCGATGGGGCTGTCCTCTAAAATGGGATAGCGTCCCATCAGCCAGCGCTTGGCGGACTCGAATTCCGCATCGGTGAAATCGCCCTCGGCAAGGGCGCGGAGCTGATCGAAGATGGCCTCCTCCGCCTCCTGCAGACGCTCGCGGCGCAGACCGCAGGTGATCAGCAGTATGCCCTTGTGAGAGTCGCTGAGGGCAGAGCAGCTATAGCAGAGCGAGCGCTCCTCCCGCACCTTGGTAAAGAGCCGTGCGGTGGGCGCGGAGGAGAGCATGGAGTAGAGCAGGGAAAATGCGGCGTGCTCGGGATCACCGATCACCGATCCCGAGCGCAGTCCGACGATCAGCTGACATTGTCCGGTGGGGAGCTTTTCGGTAAAGCGTCGAACCGCTCCATTCGCCTGTCGGATGACCTCGGTGGGGGGGAGAGGCGCGGGGGTTGCCGTCAGACAGCCGAAATGGGAGCGCAGGAGCGGGATCAGCTTTTCCGGGGCGCAGTCGCCGGCGTAGGTGATGCAGAGGGGCGCGCTACCAAGCAGGGTTTGCCACGCGGCGGTGAGCGCTTCGGGCGTGATCGCCGCCACCTCCGACTCGTCGCCTCGCTCGTAACGGGCGTAGGCCTCACCGGCGCACATCAGCTCCTCGGAGCGCTTGATGGCGTAGAGATCGGGATTGTCCTTCAGCGAACGAAGGCGGTCGCAAAGCTTTCCCTTTTCGCTCTCCACGTATTCAGGAAGCAGGGTCGCACCATCGGTGCGGGGCGACAGGAGCAGGGAAGAGAGCAGATGCAGGACACCTTCTAAAACGGCACAGCCGTCGGGTGCCATCCGATCTGCCAGGAAGGAGGCGGAGAAGCCCACCACCTGCCACTCGCCCTCAGAGCCTACCATCGGGGAAATTTCGGCTCCGTAGAGCAGGTCGGCGGCGCGGTCGATGGCGTCGATATCGGGATATTCATGACTACCGCGCGAGAGCACGTAGGGGAGTAGCGCGTAGGTGGAGGTCGTCTCGCCCAGTGGGAGCAGGAAGCGCAGGGAAAGGTAGTTGCCCTTGCAATGCTCCATAGGAAGATAACAAAGCCGCACCTGCTCGGTCAGCCGCACTTCGGCGGGTCGGACCTCGGGCAGGGAGGCGGGAACGGATCGAATCAAATGATCCCTCCTTAAGGGGATTTTTGTTAGTATCTTCTTATTTTACACTATTTTTGTGAACAATGCAACCGTTTTGCGGAGAAAACTTTCGGTTTCGAAAGATTTTTTGCGTCGGAGCTCCGTCCGTAACGGCGAGCGCGTCGGCGCGGGTGCAGATCGGCGCTGCTCCGGGCGTCAGCGTGATCCGCCACTCGCCTCGACAGGTCAGCAGGAAAGTGATCTCCTCCTCCACGGCAGACGGTGCCAGCGAAAATCCGTCCCCCAGCGCCGATGGCGTAAATCCCATCACGCCCCAGAGCAGTCCGCAATAGAGCAGTGCCGCGTCGGTGGGGGCGGGGGAGACGGGGAGATTGCTCAGTGCCGCCAGAAGCGCACTTGCCGCACCCGATTTGCCTACAGACAGATCGGAAAGAAGCCGCACCGTTTCGGGGGAGGCTTCGGGAAATGCGTTCCAATGGACAGGCTGCGCGGCTTCGGTCGGCGCAAAGGCGGCGTACAACTGCTTGCCCGTGTGATCGCCCAGCCGCTCGGCAAGGCGGGTAAACGCAGAGACTATGGGAGGCAGGAGCGGATGCTGCGGAGCCTCCTCCATCGCCTGTTCCAGACAGCGAGCGGCCAGCAGATAGAGGCTTGCCCGCCCGCCCTCTACGGGGACTCTTCTCTCGGCGACGGTCTCGTCGGTGACGGCCACCCGCAATGCCAGCGCCATGGGAAAAAGCAGCGTAGGCGGAGAGTTTGCCAGTCGGATCAGATCGGCTATAGAGACTTCGGGCGTGCAGAGCGGGGTTAACAGTGCGCGGGCGGGGCTGTCACTTGCCAGGATCGCTGAAACGATGGAGGGGAGTGCAGGCATCGCTCTATTCTCGATCCTAAGCAGCGATGCGGCGGAACGCAGGCGACGGTCGGTGTCTGCCAGCAGGGGTGGGAGGGTCAGGGGCGTGACTGCGCTGCGGATCAGGTAATACAGCCGATCCCGTCCGCGGGGAAATGCGCCGATCAGCCAGACCGTCCGCTCGACGTCCGCAAAACGGCGGATGAAGAGCAGCCGCTCGGCAGGCAGGGAGTAGAACCGCTCTCCCTCCTCCTCCCGACAGGGGGGAGGAAGCTGCGGTGCGCACAGGCGCGCATCTCCCGCTCCCTCCAGCGTGATTGCCAGTAGCGGCAGACGGGGGAGGAGTGCGGCGCGGAGCGAAAAGTCCTCTCCCTCAAACGAAACCTCTGCAGGCGCGTAGCGGACTGCGGTGGCTGCGGCAGGCAGAAGCAGATCTCGCGCGCCCCGAAACAGGCGGAAGGTCAGCCTAATGGGGAGTGCACCCTTGACGGGGGTAAATTCCAGCCCGTCGGGGGAGGCACTCAGGCGGGCGATCCCGTTGGCGTAGCCGCGGGCAGAGGTGGGGCGGTTTCGTCCCCGCAGGATGCGGGGAAAGCCGTCTGGATAGGTGATCTGCTCTTCTGCGGGCAGCAGAGAGGTCTCTACATCCTCGGGGACGGTAGAGAGCAGACGGTTGATCAGAGCCTCCGCGCCCTCGCGGCGGCTTAATTGGAGAGGGAGCGGAATCTCCTCGGATTGTGGAAAGCCTTTTTCGGAAAGCAGGCGGTTGCCGCCTGTCAGACAGCGCGCCAGGTAGTCACGGTCACTTCCTGCTGAGCCGACAGCCATTGCTGACGGAATGGGTGCTGCTGAAAAAAGGGAGCGGATCTGCCATTCCAGCACTCGGGAGGCAAGACTGCCGTCGGGAGCGGGCTGTGAAATGGGATATGCGACAATCATCCGGGAGGCGGTGGGAGAATGCAATTGCGTGATTGCATCGGCGCGCCCTTTAGCCAAGATCAAACGAAGCGTCAGTCGCTTATCGCTCCATCGTCCGCCGATCATACATGACGGAGTGCGGACGATGCCGTCTGCTGTATGCGGGCGAATGGAGAAGACCGACCGAATTCCGTTGCTCCCCTGCGGAAAGGGAGACGGATCGGCGTGAGTGAAGGGAGATTCTATTCCCTCTATCGCTGCCAACAAGGTAAGTGAAGGGGAATATTCCACGCCCAAACAAACGGTTGTCCGACCGTTTGTATCCATGCGATCTTCCCATAGGCGGGCTTCGGGGAGCGCGGGGCAAAGCAGGAAGCGCAGATCGGTGGGTGCGGAATCGGCTCGCTCCCAGCACAGCGTCCAATCGCTTGCCGTCTGCGTGATACGGCATTGCACGCCGTTGTCCGAAAGGATCAATTCGCCTGCAGAGCGACGGTAAACGGTATGGGGAAGCGGGAACGGCTTGCCATTTTGTTGCAGTAGCAGGCCGGAGCCTCTTCCGCCGATCAGCGGAGCGGCGGAAGACGCGGGAGAAGTCAGTGGGATTTTGTTTCTCCAGATGCAAATTCCATGACCTTTCGCAATCAGCAGAGCGTTTTCGGCATCTCCCATCAAAAGAACCGATGGAGCGGAGGCGGTTGCGACGGGGATCGCCTTGACGGAAGTCGGAATCGGAAGCTTGGACTCGACGGCTGAATCGGGACGCCGACCGAGAAGAGGCGCCAAGCAGCAAAAGCGGGGAAGCGCAGACAAGCGTTCGGCAAAAGTATGGTGGGTGACTGCTCCTGCCAGCGCGATCAGAGACAGGGCGAGTCCGTCAACCGGGATTTGCTCCGGATGGATCGGATCGGCAAATCCGCCGTCGGGGGAGGCTTTTTGCAGCCTTTGCAAGTGAGACAGCGCGAAACGAGGGCGATTTTGCAGCAGAAGACAGAGCAGAGGTGCGGTGATCTCTTTTTGGGGACAGGCGTGAAAGACGGAAAGGGAGTCGCATCCCGCGGAAATGGGAGGGGGAGCGGCAGAAAGGCGAGGCCAATTACGCAGACTGTGGACATGAAAATGGTTTGTAAGAGAAGACGGGGAAGGATTGCACCGTGGAT
>CAZFJJ010000090.1:0-7509 GCA_964519075.1 uncultured Lachnospiraceae bacterium | reverse complement strand
TACCGGAGTTGTTACTATTTTGAAAACTATTGCAACTTGCTATTGCAATTTGCGAAAAAATATATCTGTTCAGCTGGTGCGGATCGAACCATCTTTCCGTATCAATTGCGTTCACCGTTCCACGATTTTCCTGAGCCGAAGCGTAATCGCCACAGCTGCAGCGATCTTGGCACACTCGGGCAGGAGGAAGGGAAGCACGCAGACCGACAGCACGGCGGACACGCTCATCGCCTCTCCGCGGGCGGCGTAAACGGCGGCAAACCACACCGCTCCCACCGCATAGCAGAGGGTGACGCCCAGCACCATCGACAGAGTCAGAGCGATCTTACTGCGAGGAAACAACCGCTTGCTGATGCCGATGACTGCTATCGTCAGCACAAAGCCCATCAAAAATCCGCCGGTCACACCATAGAGTACGCCGACCCCGCCTGTAAATCCTGAAAACACCGGAAGTCCGATGATCCCAAGCCCCAGATAGATCAGCAGAGAAGCCATCCCCTTGGCTGTTCCCAATACTCCCGCGGTGATGCAGATCGCCATAGTCTGCAGAGTGAAGGGAACCGCGCCGGGAATCTGAATCCATGTAGCGACCGCCAGCAGTGCGGCAAAGAGTGCGCAACGTACAAGCGTGCGGATGGTGCGATAGTGTGACTTCATGCTTTTCCTCCAGGATGCAGATTGATTGCACATGATTATATCACGGAATACGATGGTTGTCAATCAGCAAAGCGTACGATTCCGTTCAAAAAAATTTGAAAATATTCACCGTACTCCTTGACAAGCGGAGAAAACTATGCTATACTATGCGCACGGGGCATTAGCGCAGTTGGGAGCGCACAACACTGGCAGTGTTGGGGTCAGGGGTTCAAGTCCCCTATGCTCCACCAGAAAAAACCTCGCCATAGGCGAGGTTTTTTCAACGAAATTCGGCTTCGCCGAGTCAAATGCAGACGCTCTGCTTACTGCGTAAACGAGAGCTCCGATATATAATCGAACATCTTTTTTATTCTACCTTTTTAACCCCAACCGATGCGATAGCGTCTGCTTTTATCTTATTGAGTCTATGATCGATCTCGGAAAGGAAATGCGTATGCACAGAACACCTCTATCCAAACGTAAGCTACCCGATTATACTAAGGGGGAAGAAGTATTTAATATGGTCTCCCACATCGTTGGCGGTGCCGTGGGAGCGGCAGTCACCGTGCTATGTGTTATTATGGCAGCAATCCATCATAACGTGTGGGGCGTGGTCAGCGGTGCAATCTACGGCGGAACGATGATTATTTTATATACGATGAGCAGCGTTTATCACGGCCTATCGCCGAGACTGATTGCTAAAAGAGTCTTTCAGGTCATTGATCACTGTTCCATTTATCTGTTGATAGCCGGTACATATACACCCATTACGCTGGTCACGGTTCGTTCTTATTCGGAATGGCTGGGGTGGACGATCTTCGGTTTCGTATGGGGAAGCGCGGCACTTGGCATTACCTTTACCGCCATTGATCTGAAGAAATTCAGTAAGCTGGCAATGGTGTGTTATTTCACAATGGGCTGGTGTATTTTAGTATGCGCCATACCTACCTTCCAGGTGCTGGGCTTTTGGGGAAGCGCCTTCCTTTTGGGCGGAGGGATCATCTATTGCTTGGGAGTGATTTTCTACAAGATTCGTAAGCGGTATTTGCACTCGATCTTCCACATATTCGTGGTACTGGGTAGTATTTTGCAGTTTTTCTGTATTCTGTTCTATGTAATGTAAACTCAAAAAAATGAAAAAACCTCTTGACAGATGGCAAATCATCTTGTATAATAAGAACAGAAATAATAACTATTCTCAACGAGGTGAGCCATGACCAAACAACAACAGATCATTCGCAGGCTGCTGGAGCAGTCTGAGACCCACCCCACCGCAGAGGAGCTGTATTGGGAAGCCAAAAAGGAAATGCCCAACATCTCTATGGGGACAGTCTACCGCAATCTCGGTCAGATGGCGGAGGAGGGAACCGTTCTTCGACTCCATTTCCCGGGACAGCCCGATCATTACGACAAAACGATCCGTCCCCACGATCACGCCATTTGCGTAAAATGCGGCATGATCGCCGACGTGGAGCTAAGTTCTCTGAAATCGATGATTGAAGAGTCGTTGAACGTGGGCATACTCTCATACGAGCTGAACATTCAGTGCGTATGTAATGCTTGCAAGAGCAAAGCAAGCTGAAGTCAATTATGAAATCTTAATTTAAGAAAGGAATACACATATGGAACTCAAAGGATCAAGAACCGAAGCCAATCTGATGGCAGCATTTGCCGGCGAATCGCAGGCAACCAACAAGTACACCTATTACGCCTCCAAGGCTAAGAAGGACGGCTACAACCAGATCGCCGCGATCTTCGCAGAGACCGCGGCTAACGAAAAAGAGCACGCCAAGCTGTGGTTCAAGCTGCTCCACGGCGGTATGCCCTCCACGCTGGAGAATCTGGCTGACGCCGCCAACGGCGAGAATTACGAATGGACCGATATGTACGCCGAGTTTGCCAAGGTCGCTCGCGAAGAGGGCTTTGACCACATCGCCAATCTGTTCGACGGCGTTGCCGCCATCGAGAAGGAGCACGAGGAGCGCTACCGCAAGCTGATCGCCAACATCGAGGGCGGTCTGGTCTTCTCCCGTGACGGCGACGTGATCTGGCAGTGCGCTAACTGCGGTCACATCTGCGTGGGCAAGAAGGCTCCCGATGTATGTCCCGTTTGCGCTCATCCGCAGAGCTACTTCCAGATCAAGGCAGAGAACTACTAAGATACGAAGAAACCGCGCCTCGGCGCGGTTTCTTCTTCTTGACAAAACGGCTACAATGTGCTATGATGAAGCCATACTCACATCCAAAGGAGCATCCTATGAACTACTATCATTCTGTCAGCGAGCTGGTAGGGAAGACCCCTCTGCTCAGACTATCTAATATCGAAAAGGAGAACGGACTAAGTGTCACCCTCCTTGCCAAGCTGGAGTGCATGAACCCCGCTGGATCGGTGAAGGATCGGGTAGCATTATCCATGATCACCGACGCCGAGGAGAGCGGCAGGCTCGCTCCCGGCGGTACGATCATAGAACCTACCTCCGGCAATACCGGCATCGGAATCGCCGCTCTGGCGGCTGCTAAGGGCTACAGAGTGATCATCACCATGCCCGACACCATGTCTGTGGAGCGTCAGCGGCTGATGAAGGCGTACGGTGCGGAGGTGGTGCTCACCGACGGCAAGCTGGGCATGAGCGGAGCTATTGCTAAGGCGGAAGAGCTGGCGAAGGAGATCCCCGGCGCTATCGTAGCAGGGCAGTTTACCAATCCTGCCAATCCTGCGGCGCATTATGCCACCACGGGTCCCGAAATCTGGGCGGACACCGACGGTACGGTGGACATCTTCGTGGCAGGTGCAGGTACGGGCGGTACGGTGACGGGCACGGGACGCTATCTCAAGGAGCAGAATCCTGCCGTGAAGGTGGTTGCCATTGAACCCGCAACCTCTGCCGTTCTGTCGGGGGGGAATGCCGGCGCACACGGACTGCAGGGCATCGGCGCGGGATTTATTCCCGAGATCCTCGACACCACCGTCATCGACGAGGTAATGCCTGTCACCGATGAGGCGGCGTACGAGGCGGTACGCGTCCTTGCACGAAGCGAGGGCGTACTCGTGGGAATTTCCTCGGGTGCGGCACTTTCGGCGGCTCTGGCGCTTGCAAAGCGTCCCGAGAGCGCAGGGAAGACCATCGTGGTTCTCCTGCCCGATACGGGAGAACGGTATTTGTCAACGGAATTGTTTTGAAGGATTGATATCGAAATGAAGCATACAACAAATTTCGAGCTTGTCACGGCTTGCGGTGAATGTTGTGTTGACTGTCCGAAAAAAACGGCAGACATATGCAAAGGATGCATAGAATCGGACGGTCATTGCGAAGAATGGGCGCAATCTCGTGGTTGTCCAATCCACAAATGCGCAAGAGAGCATAAGGTGCAGTTTTGCGGCTTGTGCAAGGAGTTTCCATGCGAATGGCTCGTTCAAAAAGTCAAATGGAGACCGAATGTTGTGGAAGAAATTAAGGAGCTTACAAAGTGTTATTATGAATCGAAATGAAAAAAGGGATGTGCTCGACTGAACACATCCCTTTGGTTGTAATTTGGCATTCTAAGTAGAAGCGGAATTACTTATACTTGCGCTTTCTTGCGGCCTCAGACTTCTTCTTGCGCTTTACGCTGGGCTTGTCGTACTGCTCTCTCTTCTTTACTTCAGAAAGAACACCGGAGCGCTGGCACTGTCTTTTGAAACGGCGCAGTGCGCTGTCAAGAGATTCGTTTTCCTTTACTCTGATTTCTGCCATGTTTTGATTCCCTCCCCTCGCTCTTGCAGGAGACAAATTTTTACTTGAATATTATACTACAAAAAAATCGGTTTGTCAATAGATAAATCAAATTTTTTTCATTATTTCGCCACAATGTTCACCAGTTTACCGGGAACGGCGATCTCTTTGATGATCGTCTTGCCCTCCAGTTGCGCGGCGATCTTGGGACTCTGCTTAGCGGCGGCGATCATATCCTCGCGGGAAGCGTCTGCAGGGATCATAACGGTGCCCTTCAGCTTACCGCTGATCTGTACGGCAATCTCGATGGTGCTGTCGATGGTCTTCGCCTCATCCCAGGTAGGCCATGTCGCCAGAGAGAGCAGACCCTTGCCGCCCTCTGCCTCGTAGATCTCTTCGCACAGGTGAGGCGCGAAGGGGCAGAGCAGGGAGATGAAGGTTAAGAGCTCGTCCTTGGTGATAGAGCCGACCGCGTCGATCTCGTTCAAGAGCCCCATCATTGCGGCGATGGCGGTGTTGAACTTCAGCTGCTCGATATCCTCGGAGACCTTCTTGATGGTCTTGTGGAATGCAGACTCCAGCTTTTCGGTCACGCCGTTGCCCTTTGCAATGGAAGGCAGATCGGCCACACGCTCCAGGAAGCGCTTGCATCCCTTTACGCTGCTCTCGGACCAGGGAGCGGCAGAGCCGTAGTCACCCATGAAGAGAACATAGGTACGGAGGGTATCTGCGCCGTATTCGTTGACCACGTCCAGCGGATCGACCACGTTGCCCAAAGATTTACTCATCTTGACGCCGTTGGCACCCAGGATCATACCCTGTGCGGTACGCTTGGCGTAGGGCTCGGCGTAGGGAACCAGACCGAGGTCGTAGAGGAACTTGTACCAGAAGCGGGAGTAGATCAGGTGACGGGTTACGTGCTCCATACCGCCGTTGTACCAGTCAACCGGCATCCAATACTTCAGCTTCTCCTGAGAAGCGAACTCGTTGTCGTTGTGGGGATCGATATAGCGCAGGAAGTACCAGGAAGAGCCTGCCCACTGAGGCATGGTATCGGTCTCGCGCTTAGCCGCACCGCCGCACTTGGGACAAGTGCAGTTCACATAGCTGTCGATCTTGGCAAGCGGAGACTCGCCGCCCTCGCCGGGCTCGAAGTTTTCCACGCTCGGCAGGCGCAGAGGAAGCTCCTCGTAGGGAACAGCCACCATACCGCAAGAGGGGCAGTGTACGATCGGGATAGGCTCGCCCCAGTAACGCTGACGGTTGAATGCCCAGTCCTTCATCTTGTACTGCACGCCCATCTCGCCGATGCCGCGCGCCTGCAGCTCTTCGATCATACGGGCAATGGAGTCCTTCTTATTGGTGTAACCGTTGAGGAAATCGGAGTTGACCATCTCGCCGTCGCCTGCATAGGCTTCCTTGGAGACGTCTCCGCCCTTGATGACCTCCACGATGTCGACGCCGAACTTCTTGGCGAAGTCGTAGTCACGCTGGTCGTGAGCGGGAACTGCCATGATCGCGCCGGTGCCGTAGCCCATCATCACGTAGTCGGAGATGTAGATGGGGATCTCCTTGCCGCTGGCGGGGTTGATGGCGGTAAGACCTTCCAGCTTTACGCCGGTCTTATCCTTGACCAACTGAGTCCGCTCGAACTCGGTCTTCTTCGCGCACTCGTCCTTGTAAGCGTCCAGTGCGTCGATGTTGGTGAGTCGGTCACGATACTTTTCAATCAGAGGATGCTCGGGAGCGATGACCATGAAGGTCACGCCGAAGAGGGTATCGGGACGGGTGGTGTAGATGCGGAGCTTCTCGTCGGCACCCTTGACCTGGAAGTTCACGAAGGCACCGGTGGATCTGCCGATCCAATTTTCCTGCTGCATCTTGATGTTGGGAAGATAGTCAACTTCCTTCAGACCGTCCAGCAGCTTGTCGGCGTATTCGGTAATGCGCAGATACCAAACGTCCTTGGACTTCTGCACGATGGCGCTGTGACAGATGTCGCACTCGCCGCCCTGGGAGTCCTCGTTGGAGAGAACGACCTTACAACTGGGGCAGTAGTTGACCAGCGTCTTGTCACGGAAAACGAGACCGTTTTCAAACATCTTCAGGAAGATCCACTGGGTCCACTTGTAATAGTTCTCGTCGGTGGTGTCCACGACCTTGGTCCAGTCGAAGGAGAAGCCCACCTTCTTCAGTTGCTCGGTGAAGCGAGCAATGTTCTTGTCGGTGACCACTCTGGGGTGCATACCGGTCTTGATGGCGTAGTTTTCGGTAGGCAGACCGAATGCGTCAAAACCGATGGGGTACAGGACGTTGTAGCCCTGCATCCGACGCTTGCGGGAGACGACCTCCAGACCGGAATAAGCCTTGATGTGACCCACGTGCATACCCGCACCGGAGGGATAGGGAAATTCTACCAGGCTGTAGAATTTGGGCTTGGAATAATCGTCGGAAGCCACGAATGCATTCTCGGCCTCCCACTTGTCCTGCCATTTCTTTTCAATCGACTTAAAATCGTATTTCATTTGTTCGTCCTTCTTTATATTGATCTCAGTCCTCGGCAAAGAGTGTGGAGATGTCCACCTCTTCCGAGTCTGCCCATAATTTTTCCAGTTTATAAAATTGACGTGCCTCTTCCAGGAACACGTGAACCATCACCGAGCCGTAGTCGATGACCGCCCACTGACCTTCGCTGTAGCCGTCCAGGTGCAGGGGATCGACGGAGCATAGCCCCATCTTATATTCGATCTCTGCGGCCAGAGATTTTACCTGCGTGTTGGAGGTAGCCGAGCAGATCACGAAATAATCGCTGATCACGGTCTGGTCTTCCACGCGCAGCAGTTTTACGTTGTGTGCTTTACGGGTGTTGAGGATTTCGATCACCTTTTCTGCCATCTCACGGGAGGTGGCGTTGGAGAGATCGCGGATGATGACTTCGTTTGTCATGCTAAAACTCCTTTCGGAACGGATACCGTTTATTGTATCACATATTATTTAGAAAATCAAGAATTTTTCAAAAGAAAATTGCGGGATTTTATCGTTTGGGGATGGATCGGACGCCCTTCCTCGATCAATCCTGCGATGGTCAGATCAAATGCAAGCAGAAGCGTCGCGTCCAGCCGCTTTTCGAGAGGCAGATCGTCTGCTTCCTCGTAGAAAT
>CAZFJJ010000089.1:0-7573 GCA_964519075.1 uncultured Lachnospiraceae bacterium | reverse complement strand
CGAACAGTATCTGGAAAAAGCCGAGGACACGCTGGATTTCCTCTGGACCGGCTGGGACGACGTTCTGGGCGGCGGTATCTACTGGGATAAAACCTACGGCAGTAAAAACACCTGCGCCAACGGTCCTATCGCCATCGCATTTTTGTGGGCGTATCAGTTGACCCAAAACGCCGATTATCTGTCCAAAGGCGCCGCAATTTACGACTGGACTCGCGAGGCTCTGCTGGACGGCAACCTGTATTCGGATAACATCAACACGTCGGGCAGCATCAACGGCTGGAAGGCCGCATACAACCAGGGCGTTATGATCTACGCAGGCGCACAGCTTTACGAGATCACCGGCGACGAGACCTATCTGAAGCAGGCACGCTCTACCACGAATTCCTCCCTCAGCCTGATGTTCACCGGCAGCGGCAGCAACACCAAGATGAACGACAACCCCATCTACAAATCCTGGTGCATCGGCTGGCTGACCCGCGGCTATCTGAAATTCTATTCGGTAGATCCTAAAAAGAGCACTACCGCTATGAAGAAGCTGGAGGCCGTTCTGTCCAATACGCTGGAGACCAAGGATGCCAACGGTTATTACGACCCCTACTTCTGCAATCCCAACGCATGGACCTCCGAAACCAGAACCTGCGTCCTGCAGCCCACCGGCGTCTGCACCGTGTTCAGCCTTGCCGCTTACTACGATCTGGTGCTGAAATAACCAAACCGATTTTCCTCATCGCAAGAGAGTGCGCCCGGCGCACTCTCTTGCTGTTTTTGGGTCAATCCGGACTATTATTTTCAAAATCGGCAGAATCGTTCAAAAAATATTCATATTTTTTTGATATAATGATACAAATCTACGGATCGGTTCCCGAAAATACCACGATGCTCCGGAAACCGCAGATTCAACCAATAACGAAAGAGGTAGCCTATGAAAAAGAAACTGCTTGCTTGCCTTCTGGCAATCGCCTCCCTGCTTCCCCTTGCAACCGCTTGTGCGGGATCGGACGACGCGGGCGTCACCGAAGCGACCACCGCTGAAACCACCACCGCCGCAACCACCGTAGCGTCCTCCGCAACGCTCCCCTCCGACCAATACGAGTCGCAATTCGCCGAGCCTTCGTACCGTCTGATGCGGCAGATCATCAAGGATTACTGGCGCACCTCCTATCTGCGTACCGATCTGGGCAACTCAGACGCCGCCGTTGTATGGGGCTTTGCCGGCTTTTTGGAAGCGGTCGCAGAGGCGTACCGTCTGTATCCTGACGACAGTACCATTGAAAAGGCCTATCGGAACGCTCTCAATAAAGGCATCACGCAATACAAAGTCTCCGCCACTATCACCACGCCCGACGGAAACAAACACTCCGTTTCCTACTACAACGCCGGCAAGGGCGGCTCGGGCGACTACTATTACGACGACGACGCCTGGATCTGCATCCAATTTTTGAACGCTTACGAGCTTTTGCAGGACGAGCAATATCTCGCCGACGCAGAGGAGACGCTGGAATTCCTCTGGACAGGCTGGGACGACGTTTTGGGCGGCGGTATCTACTGGGATAAGTCCTATTCAGGCAAAAACACCTGCGCAAACGGCCCCGTTGCCATCGCGTTTTTGTGGGCATATCAGCTGACCCAGAAGGAAGAATATCTGGAAAAGGGCAGAATGATCTACGATTGGTGCCGCGAAAAACTGCTGGACGGTGATCTTTACATCGACAGCTTGGGTATAGACGGCGGCAGTAACAGCTGGAAGGCCGCGTACAACCAGGGCACCATGATCTACGCAGGCGCGCAGCTCTACGAGATCACCGGTGACGAGACCTATCTCACCCAGACACGCGCCACCAATAAAGCAACGATCAGCCTGATGTTCTCCGGAAGAGCCTCTGCCGTGAAAATGAACGGCAATCCGATCTATAGATCCTGGTGTATCGGTTGGCTGGTACGCGGATTTATGAAGTTCTACTCGGTAGACCCCGAGAAGGACACCACCGCAATGGATAACATGGCAGTCGTTCTGAAGCGCACCCTGAAGACCCAGAACAAGAAGGGCTACTACGACCCCTACTTCTGCTCCGGCGACTGGAGCAACGAGTCCACCACCGACGTCCTCCAGCCCTGCGGCGTAGCGTCCGTGCTCTGTTTGACCACCTACTTCCAGGAATTCATGGCGGCAAAAGACGCTGAATGATCCCCTTGTCTTCGAGAGAGTCCGTATATGCGGACTCTCTCATATTTTTTTCCAAAACGGTAAATCCTTAAAGAAAAATTCACAAATAGGGACTATAATAGTATTGCATCCGATCTGACCGCAGAAATTTAGCGGATGCAGGAGTGCTTATGACGTCCTATCCATCGCTCCCGCCGCGCGATCAGGTCTGCTGCTTTACCGGGCATCGGGATATTTCGTTCGGCGAAATGCAAAAAGTGCTCCCCCGCCTCACCGAAGCGGTGACCGCTCTGCTGCAAACGGGCGTGCCCACCTTCATCGTGGGCGGCGCCCGAGGATTTGACACGCTGGTGGCCATCCAGCTGATCAATCTGCGGCGGCATCTTTATCCGAATCTGCGGCTGGTGCTGGCACGCCCCTGCCCCGGTCAGGCCGACCGCTGGACACCCACCGAGCAATCGCTGTACGAAACCGTCCGCAGAGAGGCCGATCTGGACATTCTGCTTTCGGACCGCTACTACAACGGATGTATGCAAAACCGCAACGCCTTTATGGTAGAGCACAGCAGTCATCTGCTGGCCTACGTCACCCGCGCCTCGGGCGGCTCCTTCCAGACCCTGACGCTGGCACGCAGACGAGGGCTGTCTATCGAAAATCTTGCCGAGAGCGGCATCGCGCTCACCTTCCCCGAGCAGCAGGGACTGTTCGACGGGATCTGAATACAATATGGAACAGGAACTGATCTGGCTTCGGGAGAAATATCCCGACGAATCGGACTTTTCGTCCGTCCTTGCCCGCTACCGCGCGGGCGAACCGCCGGCCTATCTGCTGGGCGAGCAATATTTCTGGCGTTACCGCTTCACCGTCACCCCCGACGTGCTGATCCCCCGCCCCGATACCGAGCGGCTGGTGGAGACAGCGCTCTCCGTCTTGCCGAAAAACGGTCGTTTTGCCGATCTTTGCACCGGCAGCGGTGCTATCGTCCTATCGGTGGCAGCCGACCGCCCCGATCTGACTGCCGACGCGTTGGATATCTCCAACGCTGCGCTGGCGGTGGCAAAGTGTAACGCGGATACGCTGGGCGTCACCGATCGGGTACGCTTTTTCGGCGCAGATCTCTTCACCGACGATCCGTTGGAGGGGCTGTACGACGCGATCCTCTCCAATCCGCCCTACATTCCCGCGGCAGACATCGCCGAATATCCCTCGCTGGTCTACGAGCCGCAGATCGCGCTGGACGGCGGTGCAGACGGTCTGGACTTTTACCGCGCGATCCTCGCCCGCTTTGCCCACCACCTGAAGGAGGGTGGCTGCTTCCTCTTCGAGATCGGTTACGACCAAGGAGAGCAGATCTGCGCGCTGGGCAGCGAGTGCGGCTTCGACTGCACCGTTACCAAAGACTATGGCGGCAACGATCGCGTTGCCAAACTGATCAAACGAACATAACACGAAGGATGTGATCCCATGAAGGGCTGGCCCCTTTGGAAAGAGGTCTTCAAGTACCATTGGTGCGACGTTTTGCTGGACTTCTTCTACACCCGCGAATACTCCACCCTCCCGGTCAACGACATCTGGCAGGACATTGCCAAGCGCTGGACCTTCGGATGGGGACTTTCCGTAGGACTATCGCTGAACGGACTGCTGTTCCTGTTCGTGTTCCTGCGGTTTATCACCGGATGGTGGCTGTTGCTGCCGCTGATCTTCTGTCTGCTCTGCAGCTTTGTCATCTCCTCGGCTTGTTCCTGCACCTATCTCTATTTTCGTCTGCGAAAATACTACCGTCAGGTGGAAGCCGCCGCGGCCGACCCTGACGGCATCGGTCGCATTGACATAAACTAACCCTCTGTTTCAGAAAGGAAATACTATGTTGAATCTATGTTGTCTTTTCGGCGGCGAGTCCACCGAATATGAGGTCTCGCTCAGAAGCGTGACCTCGGTGATCGAAAACGCCGATCCCGCAAAATATACTCTCACCACCGTGGGCATCACCCGCGACGGCAAATGGTATCTCTACGACGGCCCCGTGGCCGCCATCGCAAAAGACGAATGGTGGCAGGACGAGACCCATATCCGTCCCGCTATGATCTCCCCCTCCAAGGGCGACAGCTGCCTCCTGGTGCTGGACGGCGCATCATATCGGAAGATCCCGCTGGACGTGGTCTTCCCGGTGATGCACGGCGCGCACTGTGAGGACGGCACCCTGCAAGGACTCTTGGAGCTGTCGGGCATTCCCTTCGTAGGCCCCGACTGCCGCTCTTCTGCCGTTTGCATGGATAAATTCTCCACCAAAGCGGTGCTGAATAACTTCAAGATTCCCCAGGCAAAGGTGGAATTCGTCACCCGCCGCGAGCTTTTCGAGGAATTTGATGACGTTTCCGCTCGCGTGGCGGCTCTGGGCTATCCCGTGTTCGTAAAGCCCTCCGCAACCGGCTCGTCCATCGGCGTCAGCAAGGTCCGCACGCCCGACGCGCTGTGCGCCGCCATCGAGAACGCCGCACGGTTCGACGACGTGGTGCTGGTGGAAGAGTTCATCGACGGCAGAGAGATCGAGGTGGCCGTGATGGGCAACGGCGATCCCGTGGCGTCGGTCTGCGGCGAGATCGATCCCGGTAGCGATTTCTACGACTACGAGACCAAATACGTCAGCGACACCGCTTCCTATTACATTCCCGCCCGCCTGTCCGACGAGGCGTCGGACGCCATCCGTAAGACCGCCTGCGAGATCTACCGCAGACTGGGCTGCGCCGGACTGTCCCGCGTGGATTTCTTCTACACCGCCGACGGCAGATACATCTTCAACGAGATCAACACTCTGCCCGGCTTCACCTCCATCAGTATGTACCCCAAGCTGTTCATGGCGGGCGGTATGACCTACGCAGAGGTCATCGACCGTCTGGTGGAGCACGCCCTGGCTCGCTGACCCCGCCATCGGGCTTTCGGCGCACTTATTTCTTGATTCTCAGTTTGACTTCGGATCGGCTTTTTTCATAGCGCGCCGATCCTACCGAAAGGATGTGGCTTTGATGTCCGCAAAATCCGATACCGTCCGCACTGCGCAACGGATCGCTCTCGCCGGTACTGCTCTGCTCTGGGGCGCGTTGACCGCCGTCCAGACCTATTTCTATCTGACCGGCTACGAGTTCGACAGCGATCTCTATCTGCCCGGCGCACTCCCCACGGTTACTGCCATCCTCTGGATCGTCGCAGCCGCGGGAGCACTCCTCCTCAGCCTGCGACTGCCCGGCAAGACCGTTTGCAGTGAGTTTACGGTTGAATCCACCGTGTTTACCGATTTCGCGTCGCTGTTAGCCTCCGCCGCGCTGGCAGGAACGGTGCTTCTACCCGTCATTATGAAATATGCGGGCACCGACCCGCTGGGCAATCTGCTGGCGTCGGCAGACGACAGCGATAGCACCGCCCGTATGATGCTGCTGCTCTCCATCGCCCTGGCCATTCCCGCTGCTCTGCACTTCATTCTCCGTTTTGCCAAGCACCGCAGCTATCCCCAAAGCGCCTGCGCACTGCTTTTGTGGGCAGCCTTCTCGGCTCTGCGGATCTACTTTGATATGCGCTACCTGCTCATGTCCCCCAGGCGGATCCTCCATCTGGTGGCGCTGATCGCGGTGATGCTTTTCCTCATCGCCGAGCTACGGCTGGCGCGGGGAATTGCCACCCACCGCTTCTACGCCGTCACCGCCGCCGTCACCGTCGTGCTGGCGGGCTGCGACGCCGTCACCAATCTGCTGCTGTCGGCCATGGGTTGGCTGTCGCTGGGCTCTGAGATCTGCACCTATCTGGTTCTGCTAGCCGTGGCACTCTACGCCGCGGCCTGCCTGACCTCGCTGTGCAGTGAAAAAAAGAAGGCAGTCCCTGCTGCTTTGACGGATGCTCTGCCCGAGGCTTCCGACGCTGCACCCGAGAGCGAGACGGCTCCCTCCGACGGCGAAAGCGAGGAGACCGAATGAGCTGCTACGAAAAGCTTGCTCCCTTCTACGATCGCCTAAACACCGAGGTAGATTACTCCCTGTGGAGCGGCTACTTCCTTGGCGCTATGCAGTCCGAGGGGATCGCCCCCGGCGAGCTGGTGCTGGATCTGGGCTGCGGAACCGGCAATCTGACCATCCCTTTGCTGAAAGCCGGCTACGACATGATCGGCGTGGACGTTTCCCCCGAAATGCTGTCCGCGGCACGGGACAAATGCGCCGACGAGGGATATTTCCCGCTCCTGTTGTGTCAGGATATGACCGAATTCGAGCTGTACGGCACGGTCAAGGCCGCGCTCTGCTGTCTGGACAGCTTCAACTACCTCACCGAGGACGGTGAGCTGGAGCAGACCTTCCGTCTCCTGCACAACTATATCGAGCCGGGCGGACTGCTCTTCTTCGACGTCAACACCCCGCGCAAATTCGCCGAGGTGTACGGAAATCAAAGCTACATTATGGAGGACGAGGGCGTTTTCTGCGGCTGGGAGAACGATTACGATCCCGACAGCAGCCTCTGCACCTTCCGTCTCACCTTTTTCGAAAAGCAGAAAAACGGCCTGTGGCGTCGCACCGACGAGGAGCAGACCGAGCGCTGTTACTCTGCCGACTACATCCGCACCGCATTGCAGGACAGCGGATTCGAGATCCTGTCGCATTTAGGCGACCTTTCCGGGAAGCCCGCCGACGGGGACGATCATCGGCATTACTATCTTTGCAAACGCATCTGAACCAAACGGGAGCGCATGGCGCTCCCGTTTGGTTCGTTTATGGGGTGGACAGAATCTGCCTGCCGTCCGCGCGCAAGGTCAGGGTCAGCAGCGGATGCTTAAAGCGCAGCGGCAGACCGTCGGCACTGCTGAGATAGACCGTCACCCCGCCCGCAAAGGTCAGCACGTTCAGCCCCTCTCCCGCAACCTCCTCCAGATCGGCGGTCATCAGATCGCTCTCCTTTAGTTCAAACAGCCCGAACACCGTCTCCACCGTGGGATTGCCCGCCACCGGCAGAGCGGCATCTTCGCAGACAAAGCTGTACGCGCCCGCCGCATCCCGCACGTAGCGGCATCCCGCCAACGTTTCGGGCGCCAGAAAGAGCAGCTCCCGACCGCCGTCGGCGTGAAGGCTGATCTGCACCGTATAATCCCCGTCCTCCAATGTACAAACGCCGGTGAACACACACTCCTGCTCCTGATAGGACAGCGAGCCGTTTGGCTCCTCCGCGCAGGAAACAAAGGCCGTCGGAAGCACCGCTACCAGCAGTACGACAAGCCATCTGTAAAGGAACTTCATTTTATCCCGCCTTTCTCGTATATCTCTATACTGTATGCGCGGTCGGAGGATTGCATTCCGTTCGCGCAACGATTTTCATCCGCGCAAACCAAAGTCTTGACAAGCAGACCGATTTGTGCTAAACTGTTACCGTATCATT
>CAZFJJ010000088.1:6333-7676 GCA_964519075.1 uncultured Lachnospiraceae bacterium | reverse complement strand
CTTTACGTTGGAGTCAATGGAGTTCAGCCGTTGTTCAATTGCCATCATGCCTGCCGACAGATTACCCAGCATACGGCAGATGCGATCCATACCCTTGATAACCTCACCACGGAAGACACGCTCCTCGTACTTATTAATCGCTTCGCGCATGGTATCTGCAAGATCGTTGCGGAAGATCTGATCCAGCATAATGGCGCAGTCCATGTAGCGGTAATCAGGCGGAATCACGCCGAGGTTGTAGAAGCGGGAGAGGGTGGAAGCAACTTGGTTGCGCTTGGCACGGAGGTCGGAGATTTGGGTGTCGAGTAATTCCATTTGAGATTGATAGAATTGGCAGTTTTGTTCAACCTTGGCATGCTCGGATAGGACAGACGCCAATTGTTGTTTGATGCTATTCTGTCGAGATTTCTTATCAGCTTCAAATTTTTCACGACTCATCGGGATTCCTCTATAGCCTTCAATTAACCACCTCACTAAACAAAATACAATCACTAATATTGGAAGAAGACATACGCCTATGATACAAATAATTGTCATATGTTCTGAAGTCCAGCTTTCACCGCAAATGAAATACAAAACAATCGTAAGCAGGATTGGACCGGCAAATAATCCCAATAAAAAAGAGCAACCTAATACTTTCCATGCATCAGATACGAAAAATGGAAACGTATCTAAATTCCATCTCCTATAGTTTTTTCGATAAGAGTCATATTGTTCGTGCTTAATAGATTCTATTTTCCGCTGAAACGACCTTACATTCTGATCTGTCGTGTACAGCTCACTCGTTTTTGACTGCAATTGAACAAGTCTTACTTCCTTCCTCCTCTCGCATTCCTCAATTGCCCGATCCAGCGTAAACACCGCTGTTTCCATTTCCACGGCGTCGTGAACATACCGCGCGGTCTGCTCTTTAGTTACTGTCAATTCGTTTGCCATTTTACATCCTCCACTAAATAAAATAAAAAAGGTGCGCCTCCAACAGAAGAACGCACCGAAAAATGCAGACTTCCATTGTTGCCACACAATTCTCAACAAACAGGGATTACTCTCTCACTTGTCAATACCGGAATCTGCATTTTTGCGATATTCAGTATTAACAAGAAAAATGGGTATAGGCAAAAAGCCCTCTAAAAAATTAGAGAGTTATCCCCTTGAGAGTTGATTAAATTGTGTGGCAACTTTAGTATAGCACAGTTTTCGTTAAATGTAAAGAGAAATTCTCAAAAAAGTTGCAAAAACAAACGAAACGACATCACAGCTCGTCTATTCCTCAACCCAACTAAACTCCACCACTTTGCCGTTCTCATAGGCTCCCTCCGAGAGGGAGCTCCGCCGAAGGCGGT
>CAZFJJ010000088.1:0-6233 GCA_964519075.1 uncultured Lachnospiraceae bacterium | reverse complement strand
GCTCCTTCCGTCACGGCTTCGCCGTGCCACCTCCCTCCCGGAGGGAGGCTTTTACTCCGCTCTACGCAAAAAGAACCCCGACCGTGTAGTCGGGATTCTTGCCGATTATTCTTCAAACCACTTTGCCGTTCTCATAGGCTCCCTCCGAGAGGGAGCTCCGCCGAAGGCGGTGAGGGAGCTTGCGCGACTAACGAATTTGCTGTCAGTGTCGATCTTGCGCTGAAACATCATCTCAAGAACTTCTTCTTTCAGCGTTACGCTTATTCTTCAGACAAAATCGTTTGTGCCGCGTGCTCCTTCCGTCACGGCTTCGCCGTGCCACCTCCCTCCCGGAGGGAGGCTTTTACAGTGCGGTCTATATATCTACAAACACCTTCAAAATTACTATTGATTTGGTAATTGGTGAATCGTATGACCTTCAAATCGTAGCCTTCGAGAATTTCGGTTCGAAATTCATCGTTTCGCTTTCCTTCTGCAGTGTAGTGCTGTGCACCGTCTATTTCAATCACAAGCTTTGCTTTGTGGCAATAAAAATCTGCTATAAAAATGTCTATTACTTTTTGCCTTTGAAACCGAATTTCATATTTTGATAGGAAATCATACCATAAATGATTCTCCTGTGGCGTTGCATTTTCCGCAGATTCTTGGCAAGAGAAATATTCTTTTCGTTGTAATTCAGCGACATTTTTATTCATCAAACCAATTAAACTCCACTACTTCCCCGTTGAGCAAATACCGTCTGGGCGTGGTGGTATACTCCCAGTCCAGCGGGATCAGCTCGTCCTCGGCTTTGGAGGCACGGGCATACAGCTCCTTCATGTAAGCAAACTGCTCGTCGGTGAGGGTATCGGCGGCGCTGGAGATAAAGAGAGGCGTTGCGGAGCAAGCCGCAAGGGTCGCCCACTGGCGGTTCAGCTTCCAGTCGATCTCGCCGGGCAAGAAGCCTACGCAGTCGGCGTCTGCCGCAAAGAATGCGTTATGCTGGCACATTCTAAACGCCAGCGTGTTCACGCCCATCTGACGGGTTCTGCCCCAATCGTAGCCGCTGGTATCGTCACCGGTGCGGTTCAGGTGGGCAAGCCCTGCCAGCAAATGACCGATGCAGTTACAGCCCAGGATCAGGCACTTGCCGTCAGTGGCATCCAAGATATTTTTATAAAAATCCTTGGTGATCTCGGCGGAGGTCTTGGTTTTGTCGTGGAACGACCAACCGTCGTTGGTAATCAGGCGGTTGCGATCCTTGCCCCACGCGCCAAACAGATCGATCATGGAAAAATCGTGCTTGATCAGCTCGTAGCCCCATTCGTTCACGATCTTCTTTACGTCGTCGGCGATGAATTTCGCCACCTCGGGGTGGGAGGGATCCAGGAAGCAGTCCCGCAGGAAACGGGGATCATCGTGGGAGAGATTCCGCTTATTTAGTCTCCACTCGGCGGGGATCTCCGGACGCTCGTCCCGGAGAAAGCGAACCCAGATGCCGGGGCGCACGTCCATCGCCTTGAAGGCATCGGCAACCTTCTTCATGTCGCCGTACTTTTCGTTAGGGATCCAAGGACCCGCGCAAGGATTGGGCTGCCAACCGTCGTCAATGACCATGAAAGGGCGGTTTTCAAGACCTTCGGCGAGTCTCGCCTGCAGAGAGCAGTCGGAAACAATCTCCTCGTAGGAGGAATGACCGTAGGCGTAGTACCAATTGTTGCCGCCGTAGACCGGCTTTTCGGCCAGCAAAGGATTCGGGGACATGACCTTGCAAAAATCCTTCGCCGCAGGATAGCTGTGGGTGTTCTCATAGCGGCGGCTGACGATAGTACACGCCTCCAGCTCGCGTCCGCCCAGCGCAACGCCTACGCCTCCGCAGCGCACGTCCAAGCAGAGGGTGATCCCCTCGGTGTCACACTCCCAGCTTGCCATCGCGTTAGGCTGAACCATTACGCCGTAGCCCGAAACATTGGTGGGCGCGCCCTCGGGATGCTCCTCGCAAAGGAGGAAGTACCAGGGCATCCAGCGCTCGGCGCAAAGGCTGTTCCAGCCAAAGGTTCCGTAGTTGCGCTCCCACGCGTCGCCCAGCACTTTTACGGGACGGGCGATGGGGTTCTTCCAGCGCAGGGTGACGGTGCGGGGCTTGGAGGCGGTAGCGGTAAGATATACGGTAAGCGACTCGCCCGACTCGACGAAGCGAACGACTGCGTCGTCTGCCGCGCCCTCGGGACGGTCGGACTCGATCCTGATAGAATCGGGAATTCTGTTGATCAGATTCATAGCGGTGATCCTTTCCATCGTTTTTCTTCATTATAGCGTTTCACGCAAAAAAGTGCTTTTATCCGTGTTGCGTTTTTTGGTAGATATGTTGCATAACGATGTGAAAATATGTCTTCTCGCAGAAATTTGCCGTCGTTTGGCAGCAGTTTCGTCTCCCCAAAACTCCGCGGTCGGTAAAAATGTTTACATTTGATCGGCGCACCGCTCTTGATTTTCTTACACAATCTGATATAATGTAATATGAGTAAAACTTTCTATCCATCGGGACGGTATATCCCCGCGCACGGCTGCTCACCCGTACGTTCAAATCTTTCCCCAGAAAGGAATCCGCATGAAAGCACTTCAGAAATTTCATTTTGCCTCCTATTTGATTCTGCTGGCACTCACCGTGGTTCTGGCAGTCGGTGCTGCCGCCGCCGCGCTAACCGGCAATATCGACGTCCTAACAGGCGGGCTGGCTACCGGCGTGTTCGTGATCTTCGCCGTTATACAGGTGGTTTGTCTTTCCCTGTATCAACCCGCCCTGACCGTGTACCGAATCGGTTTTTACCTTCTGCACGTGGGACTTCTCATCCTGCTTGCAGGATTTACCGCATACGCCGTTGCCGGCGAGAGCATCACGGTGCAGGTTCCCATTTCCGAGACCGGCAGCTACTACAGCTACGTTCAGAACGAGGACGGCGAGGAAATCGATCTGGGCTTCGCATTCAAATTAGACGGCTTCACCGTGGAAAAATACGAGTCGGGCAACGACAAATACTACAGAACCGACGTCTCCTTTGCCGATCCCACCACCCTTGCCGTGGAGGAGGACTATCTGGAGGTCAACCGCACCCTGCGAAATAACGGGTGGAAGATCTATCTGATGAGCTACTCAGACGGCACTGCCAATATGGCGGCAACCGGACTTTCGCAATACGTTTACGAGATCTACACTGCCGAGGGTGCTACCGCAGGCAGCTCCATCGTGGAGCAGGTCTACGGCGACGTTGCGGGCAAGTGGTACAGCTATTATCTTTACGACGAGATCAACGCACACTTCAGCTCCGTAACCGCAGAGGAGATCGGCACGCTGAGCGGCTCTATTTGGGCGT
Organism: uncultured Lachnospiraceae bacterium; assembly: GCA_964519075.1. Classification (GTDB taxonomy): domain Bacteria; phylum Bacillota; class Clostridia; order Oscillospirales; family CAG-272; genus CAKSQF01. Next base: position 2,880 of record CAZFJJ010000088.1, on the reverse strand, counting down.
ACACCTTTGAGTCGGAGGGCGCAGTCACCGTCTATCTGACCCTCAAGGACGGCGCGTTTACCGAAACGCTCACCGCCACCGGTAGCGATATTGCCGCCCACATGACCGAACAATACCCCGACAGCCGGATCAGCTATTACTACTATACCATCGACATGGGGCGCGCTACCGCCATTGACGAAGACTATCTGACGGGACAATGCACCTCCCCTGTATATGCGGGCATCCGCGCAGGCAGCTCCGGCAACGTGAGCGTTTACGTGATGAAAGAGGAGATGCAGCCCGATTCCGTGCTCACCTCCTCCGAGGGCGGCAGTCAACTGCTGGCTCAGCTGGTCGCACGTCACGGCGAAGCGGCCGAAACGCCCCAGTACCGCATCTATTCCCCCTCCATCAGCGACTACACTGCCGCCACCGAGGAGGAGATCCTCTCCACGGCAGGCGTTTTGAACGCCTACGCCGTGTACATGGGCGACACCCCCGTGATCTTCGTCCACCCGCTGTCCAACATCCTGCTACTGAAGCAAAACCCCGGCGAATGGGCAACCATAGTCGGCATGATCCTGGTCATGGTGGGCAGCGTAATGATGTGTCTGATTAAGGGACGCCGCAAGGATGAGCCCGTCGACGTACCCGCGCCCGCGCCCACCGTCCGTAGCAACACCAAATCCAAAGGAGGGAAAAAGAGATGACCCCCGCCATGCTAAAGCTCATCGCACTGTTCGCGGCTATCTTATATTATTCCGCCTTTGCCACCGAGCTGCTGAAAAAGAAGTGCCCTGTGGCGGTCTCCCGCATCCTGTGGGGACTGGGATTTGCCTGCAACGCCGCGCTGGTGATCAACAATTATCTGAATAACGGCTACGTCCCCTTCGTCAGTATGTATCAGGTGCTGACCTTCTTGGGCGTCTGCTTCCTGCCCATCTGGCTCCTGATGCGCTTTTTCCGCGGCAGCGGATGGATGGCGCCCTACTTCATGTTCGCCGCAGGCTTCGTCATGACCGGTCTGTGCTTCATGGACGCCGAGTCGGTCTGGGAATTCGCTCCCGCATTGCAGTCTCCCTTCTTCATCCCCCACGTGCTGGTTTATATGATCTCCTACTGCATGGGCGCGGTTGCCTTTATTCTGGCGATCCTGTCCTTCTTCAAGCAGGGAAAAGAGCTGACCCGCTACGAGCGCGGTATCTACGACTGCGTATCGGTGGTCTTCCCTTTTATGACCATGGGTCTGTTCTTCGGCTCTATCTGGGCCAACGAGATCTGGGGTCATTTCTGGTCCTGGGACACCAAGGAAAACTTTTCTTTGGCAACCTGGGGACTCTATATGGTCTACCTGCATTTTTACAAACACCCGAAGCTGAAAAAACACGCCCGTTATCTGGCGCTGATCGGCTTTGCGGGCATCATCGTCACCTTCCTGTTCGCCAACGTGCTGAACACCGGCAGCGTGCACTCCTATTCGTCCTGACCGCTGACGCTTTCCATATCTATTGAGGAAAAGAGGAATCTCTTTGAAAAAACGTACCTTTACCGCTCTGTCTGCGCTGTTTCTCGCCGTCTGTGTAGCTTTACCAACGCTGACCGGGTGTAACACCTTTGAGCGGCTGTCCGAAGCCGGACGGAACGAGACCGTCCGCACCACCGGCGTGACGGGAACGGTGCCCGCGCTGACCACGCCCCCCTACTACATTGCCGCCGATCCCGAGACCGACGACACCTACACCCCCGAATACCAGCTGCAGCTCCTTGCCGAGCGAGATTTCGGCGGCAGCGTCTTTCTGACCATTCAGGAGGAGGGGCTGGAAAACGCCATCTTCCCCTCTGACGACGACTTTATCGACGTCTACGCCGATCGCCGCAACCGTCTGATCGCCGAGCGATACAACGTGGAGTTCGCCTGCATCACCAAGACTGCAGACGAGATCCTGACCGAGCTGTCTGCCGCCAAATCCTCCGACTCCTACTTTGCCGATCTGCTGATCGTCTCCCCCTCGCTGTTTAAGCAATTGAAGGAAAAGGGGCTTTTGCAAGCACTAAGCAATCTGCCCTTCTTTGAGACCGATTCGGTCTGCATCCGCTCCGATGCCACCGCCGAGATCAACAGCGGCTGGAACGGCATCTACGGCATCTGGGGTGACGCCCTCCGTCAGCCCGGACGCGCCTACGCCATCTACTACCACCCGGAGCAAGCCGCCGCGATGGAACACCCCAATCTGTACGCCAAAGTCGTGGATGGCACGTGGACGATCGACGCCCTGCTGGACTGCGCCGCCGAAGGTATGCTGGTCTTTGACGGCAACGTTTCCGATCTGCTGTTTGCGATCTCCGGACAAAATTCCGCCACCGACGAGGGCAAAGCCCTGTTGGAAAGCGACGCCTTTGCCGAGTTGGTGACCGCCATCGAGGCTTGCCGCTACCTCCCCGAGGAGGAGAGCGCACTGGATGCCTTCCTGTCGGGTAAAACGCTCTTTTACGTCGGCACCTTGGGCGATCTGACCGCATTCTCCCATACCGATCAGGAGGTGGGACTCCTCCCGCTGCCCAAATACGGCGCCGACGCGGAGGACTACCCCTATCTGGTGGATCAGTCCGCGCTTCCCATCCTCGCCTGCCCCATCAACGTGACCTCCACCGCAGGCACCGGCATTATGCTCTCTGCCCTCAACGCCGCCTCCTGCGACGAGGTAGAGGAGATCTTCCTCCAGGGCGCCGAAACCCACGTCCGCAATAACGGATCCTTCTTGATGCTCCCCTACTGCATCGGCTCCCTCTCCTTCGACCGCAAACTGATTTTTGGGGAATAAATTGAAATAAATGCCTCCGGCGGCCAAGAACCCTTTTGAAAAAGGGTTCTTGGATCTCCCAAAACATCAAAAAAAT
>CAZFJJ010000087.1:0-7707 GCA_964519075.1 uncultured Lachnospiraceae bacterium | reverse complement strand
GAAGGCGTCCCTGTGGCGGTAGAGATACCAGATCGAGAAGAGGAAGGACACCGCCTGCCCGATGATGGTCGCCCAAGCAGCACCTGCCACGCCCCAGCCCCAAAGACCGGTGAACAGCAAGTCCAGCACCAGATTGATCACCGAGGCGATGCCGATAAACAGAAAGGGTCGCTTGGAGTCACCCATGCCTCGCAGGACGGCCGAAACCATATTATAGCCTGCGGTGAAAATCAGTCCCGCGCCGCAGATGACCAGATAGTCGATGGACATATCGTAGGACGCCTCGGGGATGTTCATCACCTTCATGATGGGGGTCTGCAGAGCGATGATGACCACCGAGAAGATCGCACCCATGGCAAGGATGGTGGTGAACAGAGTGCCTATGATGTCGTTGATCTCCCGCCGTTTACCCGCGCCCAGGGCTTGGGAGACCAGCACCTGACCGGCGTTGGAGAAGCCGAGGCAGACCATGGTGGCGAAATTGACGATGAGACTGCTCTGGGAGACGGCGGACAGACCGGGCGTGCCTACGTACTCGCCGACGACGATCATATCCACGGTGCTGTAGAGTACCTGCAGGGCGTTGGATGCCATAAAGGGAAGCATGAACCAGAAAAGCTGTTTCGGGATGCTTCCGCGGGTGAAGCTTTTGGAGAGCTTATTGTTTTGCACGGTATGTACCTCTAAAATAGGGAATTGCATCTTATATTATAGCACGGATCGGTGGATTTTGCAAGAGCTTTCGGTTTTTTTGCGCCGAGGCGATGGTTGATGGAATATGTTCGCACAAACTCTTGGCTCCCTCTGAAGAGGGAACTGTCGAGTAGCAGCCTGTGGCGGCTACGAGACTGAGGGAGAGATACGCAGTACGAGCATACTATCGCTTCAAAAACACCGTGTGATGGCTGAATTGACGTCGCTCTTGTCCCGTCAGTTATCACGCAGCGAACCCTTAGAGAGGTTAATGTAGCTCGGCGTATCTCTCCCTCAGCCGCCTGCGGCGACAGCTCCCTCATCAGAGGGAGCCGACGGTCGTGCACTGCAATAAATAATAGCGCCGTCTTATCCCAAGACAGCGCTATTACTTGTGAGGCTCGTTTGCTTTATCATCTTCCTCGGTATCTATGTTATCAAGTGCGTATTCGCAACACTGAATAACCAAATTATTGAGTGAAACGTCCTTTTCTTGCGCAAGAATTTCCAGTTTTTTAACAAGCTCAAGCGGCATTCTAAATGTCTTGTTGACATTATCAGGCTTCTTTACTTTGAACACTGCACATCACCTCGTATATATTTTACTCTATTTTGACACAAAAATAAACACCACATTATTGCACTCGCAAACGAAGTGCAAATTGCGCTTGACTTATGGGAGTGTGTGTGCTATAATGTAGAAAAATATATAGGAGTAAGCGATTATGACCGAAAAACTTGAAGTCTATATCACGGAAGAATCGGTAGTGGAATACATAGGAGACGCGACCTATTCACCCATATATTTCATCAGACACATCTTTCGTTACCTGCGCGCCCATCCGGAGCTTTGTGAGATTGCCGATTATCGTCGGTTATACGACGAAACACTGGAGTATTGGGCAAACAACTCGGAGAAAACGGCGGGGCTCAAGCACGATTTCCGAAGACTTGGCGACTTTGAGTTTCTTGCCGATCTGTTTAACAAACATCCTCTCCCGTCGGATGAGATGTATACGCGGGAGACGGTCGATCAATATCTCGATCACCGCCGCGCCGTATGGCGGGAGCATAGCCGCTCGGTTTGAATCGGGCGGCTATAGTGATTTTGTCCGACTCACCCTCTGATTTTCGCGTTTCGATTTGTGACTTGTTTCGCCGATTTTCGAAGAAAAACTATTGACAAGTTTTTTGGGGTATGGTATAATAAACGCGTATTGTTCCTGCCCCGTTGGGCGCGGGAAAAGTCGGGACGCATATGCCCCGCAGGAAAATGAACATCGTGTTTTCTTGTGACTAACGGATCAGCGGAGTACCGCATGGGAGCAAGGAAAGTCAATGCCGACCGTCTGGGCAGCCCTCTACTTTTTACGGTATAGGACTGCCCTTTGCTGTTTTTGGGCATAAATTACGCCTTTTTCGGAGGAAATAATGAAGAAAATCGGAATTATCATGGGTAGCGACAGCGATCTGCCCATCATCAAGAAAGCCACCGATATGCTGAAGACCCTGGAGATTCCCTTCGAGGTGCATATCTATTCCGCCCACCGTACCCCCGTGGAGGCCCGTGACTTTGCCGTGAACGCAAGAGCGAACGGCTTCGGCGCACTGATCTGCGCCGCAGGTATGGCCGCACATCTGGCCGGTGCCATCGCCGCCAACACCACGCTGCCCGTCATCGGCATCCCCTGCAAGGGCGGCATGATGGACGGTCTGGACGCCCTGCTGGCCACCGTGCAGATGCCCACCGGCATTCCCGTTGCTACCGTCGCCGTGAACGGCGGTGCCAACGCCGCTCTGCTGGCGGCTCAGATCCTCTCGGTGTCCGATCCCGAGATCGCCGCAAAGCTGGACGCTAAGCGGCAAAGCGACGCCAAGGTCGTTCTGGAAAAGGACGCCTCGGTGATGGAAAAACTGTAATTTATTATTTTCTGCTTTCATAAAAGGAGATCAACGATCATGGAAAAGAAACTCGTTTACACCGGCAAGACTAAAAACGTTTACGCGCTGGACAACGGTAATTACGAACTGAAATTCAAGGACGACTGCACCGGCAAGGACGGCGTCTTCGATCCCGGTGAAAACTCCGTCGGCCTCACCATCGAGGGCGTGGGGGACGTGAATCTGCGGATGTCTATCTACTTCTTTGAGAAGATCAACGCGGCAGGCATCAAGACTCACTACGTTTCTGCAGATCTGGCAAACACCACTATGGAGGTTCTGCCTGCCAAGGCGTTCGGTAAGGGTCTGGAGGTCATCTGCCGATACAAGGCGGTCGGCTCCTTCTACCGCCGCTATTCCGACTATTGCACTCTGGGTCAGGATCTGCCCGCATACGTGGAGACCACCTTCAAGAACGACGAAAAGGGCGATCCGCTGGTCACCAAGGACGGCCTCGTCGATTTGGGCGTCATGACCGCAGAGCAGTACGACTCCCTGAAGGCGATGACCCAGGCCATCACCAAGATCGTTGCCGACGACCTGAAGGAAAAGGGTCTGGATATGTACGACATCAAGTTCGAGTTCGGCTATGATGCTGACGGCAACGTGATGCTGATCGACGAGATCGCTTCCGGCAACATGAGAGTGTACAAGGACGGCGAGTACGTCGATCCTCTGACCCTGAACAAGCTCTTTTTCGCATAAACAAACTCCCGAAGGGGCGGTAAAGCTTTGCCGCCCCTATTCGTGACGGGGAACGGAAGCGAAAGCTTTTTTCGTATCACGCTTGGTGAAACGATTGCATGCCGTCTCTTTCCGTTCTTGGTTTCGTGGGAGAAAAATCATGGGCTTTTCACTGTTCACTATTGTTTTGCAAGGAGCCCATTATTTCAGCACATACCCGGAGAGTGATCTCCAAGGAGGATAAATATGGGAGGATTTTTCGGAGCCATCTCCAAGAGAGACGTCGTGCTCGACATCTTCTTCGGTGCGGACTACCATTCCCACCTCGGCACCCGCCGCGGCGGCATGATCGTCTATGACGACAAGATCGGCTTTCAACGTTCCATCCACAGTATTGAAAACACCCCCTTCCGCACCAAGTTCGAGAAGGATATAGAAGATTTTTGCGGATGCAGCGGTATCGGCTGTATCAGCGACGCTGATCCCCAGCCGCTGCTGGTGCGCTCCCATTTGGGGCTGTACGCGATTTCCACAGTGGGTGCGGTGCGAAACGCCGACGCGCTGATCGAGAAGTATTTCTCGGATCACGGGCATCAGTTTATGGCCATGTCCTCGGGCAAGGTCAACGAGACCGAGCTGGTGGCGGCGCTCATCAACCAAAAGGACACGCTGGCGGAGGGCATCCGTCACGCGCAAAGCGAGATCGAGGGCTCGGCCACCATCCTGATCCTGCAAAAGGACTGCCTCATTGCAGCCCGCGACAAGCTGGGCAGACTGCCCGTGATCGTGGGTAAGAACGGTGAGGGCTGCTGCGTGGCCTTCGAGTCCTTCACCTATCACAAGCTGGGCTACGACGATCACTACGAGCTGGGGCCTGCCGAGATCGTCAAAATCACCCCCGAGGGAGTGGAGCAGCTTTCGCCTCCCGGCAGGGAGATGAAGATCTGCGCCTTCCTCTGGACCTATTACGGCTATCCCAACTCCAATTACGAGGGCGTCAACGTGGAATTGATGCGCTACCGCAACGGCGGGATCATGGCAAGGGATGAGGAAAAGCGAGGCGTGCGTCCCGAGGTGGACTGCGTGGCGGGCGTTCCCGATTCGGGCATTCCGCACGCCATCGGCTACGCCAACGAGAGCCGTATGCCCTTTGCCCGCCCGCTGATCAAGTACACCCCCACCTGGGCGAGATCCTTTATGCCCACCACCCAGAATATGCGCAATCACGTTGCCAAGATGAAGCAGATCCCCGTGCCCGAGCTGATCGACGGCAAGCGTCTGCTCTTCGTGGACGATTCCATCGTCCGCGGCACGCAGCTGCGGGAAACGGTGGACTTCCTCTATGCCTGCGGCGCAAAGGAAGTGCATATGCGCTCGGCTTGCCCGCCTATCATGTACGGATGCAAGTATCTGAACTTTTCCTCCAGCCGCTCTGAGATGGAGCTGCTTGCCCGCCAGACGGTGCAGGAGCTGGAAGGCGACGAAGGACAGCGTCATCTGGAAGAGTACGCCGATTGCCACACCGAACGCGGACAGTGCCTTTTGAAGAAGATCTGCGAGAAGTTCGGCTTCGATTCGCTGGAGTACCAGTCGCTGGAGGGCGCGCTGGAGGCCATCGGCATTGACAAGGACAAGGTCTGTACCTACTGCTGGAACGGGAAAGAATAAGTGGTACGGTTCGCGTCGTGGCAACGGTTGGCATAAATCGCATCACGGACGGTCGAGGACGCCCGTCCCTACAAGAGAATTGCGCCATTGATCGTACCGCACCCGTAGGGTTCGGCGCCTCGACGACCCGACCGCCAGTATATTGCCGGAGCGAGCTTAGGATAGCAAAGCGCTCATCGGTTTCTCTCAATTTTCATTCGCAATATAAGACACATTTCTATAAAATACTTCTGACAAAGGAGCAAAAATCATGGATCATAAGAATTCGCAGTCCGCAAGCTACGCTGCTGCGGGCGTGGACATCACCGCCGGCTACCGTGCGGTGGAGCTGATGAAGAAGCACGTTGCCCGTACCAAGAACGAGGGCTGCCTGGACGACGTGGGCGGCTTCGGCGGCTGCTTCGGTCTGCCTATCGCGGGCATGGAAGAGCCCGTACTGGTATCGGGTACCGACGGCTGCGGCACCAAGGTCAAGCTGGCGATCCTCATGGACAAGCATGACACCATCGGCATTGACGCCGTTGCCATGTGCGTGAACGACATCATCTGCGTAGGCGCAAAGCCGCTGTTTTTCCTGGATTACATCGCTTGCGGTAAGAACGTTCCCGAGAAGATCGCCGAGATCGTGGGCGGCGTTGCCGAGGGCTGCGTCCAGTCGGGCGCGGCACTGATCGGCGGCGAGACTGCCGAGCATCCCGGGCTGATGCCCGTGGAGGACTACGACCTGGCAGGCTTTGCCGTAGGCATCGTAGACAAGAAAAAGATCATCGACAAGGAGAGAATGGCGGCAGGCGACGTGGTTATCGCGCTGGCGTCCACCGGTATTCACTCCAACGGCTTCTCCCTCTGTCGGAAGGTATTTAACATTGATCAAAATCCCCCCAGCCTGTATGTTCCCCGTGAGGAGCTTGGCGGCAAGAGTGTTGCCGAGGCTCTGCTGGTGCCCACTCGCATCTACGTCAAGTCTGTGCTGGCACTGCTGGAAAAGGTAGACGTGAAGGGTATCTCCCACATCACCGGCGGCGGCTTCTACGAGAACATTCCCAGAAGCATTCCCGACGGTCTGTGTGCGAGAATCGACAAGTCCGCCGTGAAGGTGCTTCCCATCTTCGATCTGATCGCCAAGGAGGGCAACGTCCCCGAACGCGATATGTTCAACACCTACAACATGGGCGTTGGCATGAGCGTGGTGGTTCCTGCCGCAGAGGTGGAAACTGCGCTGGAGATCCTCCGTGCACACGGCGAGGACGCTTATGTGATCGGTGAGATCGTCGCTGGTGGCGACGAGAAGGTGATTCTGTAATGGCTACCAATATTGCTGTACTGGTATCCGGCGGCGGAACGAATCTGCAGGCACTCATCGATGCCCAAGAAAGAGGAGAGCTGAGAGGCGGTAAGATCACTGCCGTAATCTCCACCAAAGAAGGCGCGTATGCGCTGGAACGGGCAAAAAACGCAGGTATTTCCGGATATGTGATTCCCAGAAAAGAATATGATTCCGTTCATACCATGACGGCGGTGCTGGTGAAAAAACTCCGCGAGCTGAGCATTGATCTGGTTGTGCTGGCAGGATGTATGACGATTTTTACCGAAGAACTCATCGAAGCCTATCCCAACGCCATTATGAACGTTCATCCCGCCCTGATCCCCAGTTTTTGTGGAAAAGGATACTACGGTCTGCGGGTTCACGAGGAAGCGCTGAAGTACGGCGTAAAGGTGTCGGGTGCCACCGTGCACTTCGTTACCGAAGAGTGTGACGGCGGTCCTATCATAGCACAGGAGCCGGTTCCCGTGCTGCCCGGCGATACCCCTGAGACGCTGCAGAAGCGAATCATGGAGCAGGGCGAGTGGATCGCACTGCCTCGTGCGGTTTCTCTGTTCTGCCAAGGCAGAATTTCGGTAGAAGGCCGTACTGTTATTATTAAGGAGAATTGATATGAACGTATACGAAACCCACAACATCGGCACGCTCCTCGCAGGTAACACCTACCCCGGACGCGGCGTGATCATGGGCAAGTCTGCTGACGGCAGATACGCCGTTACCGCTTACTTCATCATGGGCAGAAGCGCCAACAGCCGCAACCGCGTTTTCGTGGAAAAGCCCGATACCCACGAGGTCATCATTTACCCCTTCGACGCGTCCAAGGTCGAGGATCCCTCCCTCATCATCTATTCCCCCATTCGCGTATGGGAGAACAAGCTGATCGTCACCAACGGCAATCAGACCGACACCGTTTACAACTTTATCAAGGACGGCAAGTCCTTCGAGGAAGCTCTGGAGACCCGCTGCTTTGAGCCTGATCCCCCCCACTTTACCCCCCGCATCAGCGGCCTGATCACCTTCAAGAAGCGTGATTTCACCTACAAAATGAGCATTCTGAAGTCCGCAGACGCAGAAGGCACCGCCTGCAACCGCCACACCTACTCCTACGCGGCGCTCCCCGGCCTCGGTCACTTCATCCACACCTATATGTGCGACGGAAATCCCATCCCCACCTTCTGCACCGAGCCCGAGCGCATCTATATCCCCAACGACATCGATGCCTTTACCGCAGACATCTGGAACAACCTCAACGAGCAGAACAAGATCTCCATGTACGTCCGCTACGTCGATCTGGAAACCGGTGAAGAGCAGAACCGGATGATCAATAAGAATAAATAATTTATCATATTTGGGGCTCTGCCCCAAACCCCGCCAACTTTCTTGAAAGAAAGTTGGAC
>CAZFJJ010000086.1:2399-7744 GCA_964519075.1 uncultured Lachnospiraceae bacterium | reverse complement strand
CGCGGTAGACCCGCTGGAATCAACCAGCCGTATTCTTGCTCCCGAGATCATCGGGGAAGAGCATTATGCAGTTGCCCGCGAGGTGCAGCGAATCCTGCAGAGATACCAAGAGCTGATGGATATCATTGCCATCATGGGCATGGACGAGCTGTCCGACGAGGACAAGATGCTGGTACAGCGCGCGCGCAAGATCCAGCGCTTCCTGTCCCAGCCCTTCGACGTATCCGAAAAGTTTACGGGCATCCCCGGCGCATATGTTCCGCTGTCCGAAACCATCCGCGGCTTCAAGGAGATCATCGAGGGCAAACACGACGATTTGCCGGAGTCCGCCTTCCTCTTCGTCGGCACCATCGACGAAGCGGTAGAGAAAGCAAAGAAGGCGGCACGATGAAGACCTTTCCTTTGAAAATATCCTCCCCCGAAGGCGATCTCTTTCACGGCGATGCGGTCAAGCTGATCGTTCGCGGCGTGGAAGGCGAGCTGGCGGTGATGGCAGGGCACATCCCCTTCGTGACCCCGGTGAAGGCCTGCGATTGCAAGGTCGAGCTTGAGGATGGCGATGAGCGGATCGGCTCCACCGACGGCGGATTGCTGACCGTTTCGGGAGAGAAGGTCGTACTGCTTTCGGGCAGCTTTGCCTGGAAAACCTCTATACAATAAACAATCGGAGATATGGATATTCCATATCTCCGATTGTTTATTGTAATTGGTTTCGTTTGCGCCGAGCGCTGGATGCTACTATGCCGGACAGCGCAATTAATGCCAGCACGTTGGGAAGAACCATCAGCTGATTGAATAGGTCGGTCAGCTCCCAGAGAAGATCGTTGGACAGCACCGAGCCGGCGAAGATGAAGAGGATTGCCAGAACCGAGTAGACCACGACGCCCTTCTTACCGAAGAGGTATTCCACGTTGAGCTTACCGAAGAGATTCCAACCGATGATGGTAGAGAAGGCGAAGAAGAACAGGCAGATCGCTACGAAGATGCTGCCGCCGCTCTCACCGAAGACGTTACCGAAGGCCAGCTGCGCCATGTTGGTCTTGGCTACGCCCTCCGCCGCACCGCTGGCAAGCACTCCGTCGCCGGCGTAAAGGGTGGAGATGACTACCAGCGCGGTCATGGTCAGCACGATGAAGGTATCGATGAATACGCCGATCATGGCAACGACGCCCTGCTCGTGAGGAGTCTTGACGTTCGCCATGGCGTGAGCGTGAGGGGTGGAGCCCATGCCCGCTTCGTTGGAGAAGAGCCCTCGTTTAGCGCCTTGACTGATGGCGGCAGCAAGCGCCGAACCGATAGAGCCACCGATGATCGCATCGGGACGGAATGCATACCGGAAGATCATCCCGAAGGTCTCGGGGACGTACTGAATGCGGGCAAAAATGACGATCAGACCGCCCACGATGTAAAGCAGCGCCATAAACGGCACCATTTTTTCGGTGACCGAAGCGATGCGCTTCAAGCCACCCAGGAAGATGAATGCCGCTACGGCAGCCAAAATGAGACCCATTACCCATGTAGGAATGGAAAATGCGGTATGACTGGTCTCTGCAACCGAGTTGGACTGCACCATTGCTCCCATGAAGCCGAGCGCGAGGATGGTTGCCACGGCAAAGAAGCCGGCAAGGAATTTGCCAAAAGCGCCCTTGAATGCACGGCGGATGTAGATGGCGGGGCCGCCCAGGATAGAGCCGTCCTCGTTCACGATGCGAGTTTCTTGCGCCAATACTGCTTCTGCGTAAATGGTTGCCATACCGAAGAAGGCGATCACCCACATCCAGAAGATCGCGCCGGGGCCGCCGATGAGGATGGCACCGCAGGCACCGACGATGTTACCGGTACCCACCTGCGCGGCAATGGCGGTGGCAAGAGCTTGGAAGGAGCTGAGTCCGTGTTTTTGCTTTCCGCCCTTCAGCGAAAACTTGCCGAACACCGCGCGCATACCCTCGCCGAAGCAGCGGATCTGCACGAAACGGGTACGGATGGTGAAGTAAAGACCGGTGCCTACCAGAAGGATAATGAGAATGTAATCGGAAAGATAGGCGTTGATGGTTTGGACGACGTTCAGAAGTGTATCCATGATATTCTCCCTGAAAAAAGAATTGGAGCCTCCGCGAGAAGCTCCAAAGAAAGATAGGGCAGAAATAGAAATACAGTTCTGCTCCGTCCTTTTGCCTGAGAGATTCGGCTGTCGCCTTGCACCTTCGGCACTCGCCTATGCGAGGTTCTCCGGAGTTTCCTCCGCCATCGGTCTCATACGATCCCTACGGCATCTGCGGAACTGTAATGATTATAGCACGTACAAAGCGGTTTGTCAATAGATTTTTCTGATTTTTATAACAAAAAACCAAAAAACAAAAATAATTTCGGAGAAAGATCGATTTTGCAAAAAAACAAAGTCGTCCGTTGCGCACGAACGCTTACGTTCAGCCCTCAATGATGGTATATTCAAACTCCTTCCACAGAAGCCGACTGCCCAGATCAGTTCCCTCGGGGAGCAGGGCAAGGGCGATAAACAGATCGTCGCCGCTCTTCTCGTCGATGAGGATGGCGTACTCTCCCTCGATCTTGCTGACTATGTAAATGCGCTCTTCCATCAGAGTGTCCTTCCTTTCAATAGTGCCTCCCGACGGCGATAGTCGGGGAGATATTGTTCCACCAACCGATAGAAGTCGGCGGAGTGGTTCATATGTTTGAGATGCGCCAACTCATGCACGATGACGTAATCGATGGCATCGTCGGGGGAGAGCATGAGAAAGCAGGAGAAGCAGATGCTCCTGCGGCTACTACAGCTGCCAAAGCGACTTTTCGCCGAGGTGATCTTCACCGAAGCGGGAGAAAGCCCCATTTTCGCCGACCACAACTCCACCCGCTCGGGGAGCTTGTCGGCGGCGATGGCTTTGAGGTGGGGAATATCCTCGTCCCGATAATCGGGCTTGGCTGCCTGCGCACGCTTCCATCGTGCGATGAGGGCGAGGAGCTTTTCACGGTTTTCCTCGATCAGCCGCTTGGCTTCCTTGTCGCTGACAAACAGGGGAATGCGGAGCACTACCTCACCTGTACGAGTGATGGAAAACGCCGCCGTCCGTCGCCTCGAGCGGACGATCTTGCAGGGGAGATCGTGGATCATAGGTATGCTCCTTTCGGGATTTTTCCCAGTATAGCACACCTTGGCGGAAAAGTCAAGAAAAAGCGCACGAAACGCATTGTTTCACCCTTAAAAAGCGCGATTTTGACCGCCGCAACGAATCATTGCTTGACAAAACAACCGCCCGAGTGTACAATAGAGGCAGAAAACGCAACACAACGGAGGTTCCCATGGTTGGAAAAAACATCAAAAAGGCAAGAGAAGAAAAAGGAATCACCCAAGAAGCCCTTGCTGAACAACTGAATGTCACCCGTCAAGCCGTCTCAAACTGGGAAAACGAGAAGACCCAGCCCTATATTGGTATGTTGCAGAAGATTGCATCTGTTTTGAATACAACAACAGATCAACTGATTGATGAAGCAGGCCGGCAGAGAGATGTTCAGTCAGATGGTAGCGGGACGGAAGTGCTTGCCCCGGAAAATTTTTGTGAACTGAAAAAGATCAAGGATATTTTGAATGCCGGAAAATCAGTTGTGTTAAAATTAGATAATCTTGATCAATTGCTTTTTGACTATATGAAAAATGAATTGATCTTGACACCCGAAAATCATAGATGCGTTGATCAACACGAAGGTGCGGAGAGTTCGTTCTTCTATTTAATTATGCCAAGTCGACAAGCAGAATCTGAATTAGGTTTCAATGGAATAGTAATTCCATCTCTTAAAACCATAGATGATTTGCGATCAATCAAAGCGTTATTGGAGAATGATGGAAAAGTGGTTGTGGTCGAGTTGAATCAGTCTGACGATGTAGTTTTAGATTATATGCGTAAAGAGTCAATCGTTACAGCCGCAAGTGATATAAAAAATATAGGGACACATTGTTTTCTCATAACGCCGCAATGAAATTTGTAGTAAGAAATGTGTGATAGTTGCAATTAGAAACATAACGGAGGAAACCTTATGGTCGGAAAGAACATCAAAAAAGCGAGAGAAGAGAAGGGACTCACTCAAGAAGCCCTCGCCGAACGGCTGAGCGTGACCCGCCAAGCCGTCTCAAATTGGGAGAACGAGAAGACCCAACCCGACATCGAAACGCTTCATAAGATCGCAGATATATTGGAGGTGGATATCGAGCGGCTGATCTACGGCAAGGAGCGCAAATGGACGGTAGAGAAGCACGTACACATCGAAAAGACCGTTGATACCGGAGCGGCAGTTGGTGCCGCGCTGGCGGTAGTGATCTCCTACGTCAAATGGAAGTCCATCGGCTGGGCGATCCTGCACGGTATACTCAACTGGGTATATGTCATTTACTACATCATAAAGTACGGTTGGAGCTGATCATGTAACTTTTCAAAAAACACTTGACAAATCACGAATCTGTGCTAAAATAATAGCGTATCTATATTTTTATACGATTTTATAGGAAAGGTTCTGATTTATAATGACCAAAATCGATATATTCTCCGGCTTTTTGGGAGCCGGTAAGACTACCCTTATCAAAAAGCTCCTGTCCGAAGCCTACGCCGGACAAAAAGTCGTCCTCATCGAGAACGAGTTCGGCGAGATCGGCATCGACGGCGGCTTCCTGCAGGATGCCGGTATCACCGTCAACGAGATGAACTCCGGCTGCATCTGCTGCTCCTTGGTAGGCGACTTCTCCAAGGCTCTGGCACAGGTAGTGGCGGAGTACGCTCCTGACCGCATCCTCATCGAGCCCTCTGGCGTTGGCAAGCTCTCTGACGTCATTCGCGCGGTGCAGACCGTGCTCTCTGACGACGTGGTGCTCAACAGCTACACCACCGTTGCCGATGCCAACAAGTGCAAGATGTATATGAAGAACTTCGGTGAGTTCTACAACGACCAGATCGAGCACGCAGGCGCCATCGTTCTCAGCCACACCCAGACCTGCTCCGAGAAGAAGATCGCCGACACCGTAGCCCTTCTGCGGGAAAAGAACGCCGAGGCGGTCATCGTCACTACCCCTTGGGACGATCTGACCGGCGCGCAGATCCTCTCTGCCATGGAGCAGACCTCCACCCTTGCGGCTGAGCTCCACGCCCTCACCGAGGAGGAGACTTGTCCCGTTTGCGGCGGTCATCATCATCACCGCCACGATCACGACGAGGAGTGCGAGTACGGTCATCATCACGATCACGAGCATCACCACCACGATCACGACGAGGAGTGCGAGTGCGGACATCATCACGATCACGAGCATCACCACCACGATCACGACGAGGAGTGCGAGTGCG
>CAZFJJ010000086.1:0-2299 GCA_964519075.1 uncultured Lachnospiraceae bacterium | reverse complement strand
GTCATCACCACGACCACGAGCATCACCACCACGATGAAGAATGCTCCTGCGGCTGCGGCGGACACCATCATCACCACCACGCCGACGAGGTCTTCCAAAGCTGGGGCATCGAGACCACCGCGAAATTCACCGCAGAGGGTCTTTGCACCATCCTCACCGCGCTGGAGGACGAAAAGACCTGCGGAATCGTGCTCCGCGCCAAGGGCATCGTAGCGGCAGAGGACGGCAGCTGGCTCCACTTCGACTATATCCCCGGCGAGTCCGACGTCAGAAACGGCTCTGCGGGGCTGATCGGACGCATCTGCGTCATCGGCTCCAATCTGAACGAAGCGATCATCGCCGATCTCTTCAACAACTGAGGTGAGATGGATGAATCAACGCAAAGAATTGCCCGTTTATCTGTTTACCGGCTTTTTGGAGGCCGGTAAGACCAAGACCCTGCAGGAAACTCTCTCCGATCCCGATTTCAATACCGGCGAGCCCATGCTGCTGATCGTTTGCGAGGAGGGCGTGGAGGAATACGATCCTTCCGTTTTCCCTCACGACAATATCTCTATGGAGGTCATCGAGGACGCCGAGGATCTGACCCCCGACCTCTTCGACGCGCTGGAGAAGAAGTACCGCCCTGACCGCGTGCTGATCGAATACAACGGCGTTTGGCTGATCGACCGCCTCTACCAGTCGCTCCCCGAAAACTGGATGATCTATCAGGAGATCTTCGTTGCCGATGCCAACACCTTCCTTGCCTACAACAAGAATATGCGCCAGCTGGTCTTCGACAAGCTCCAGTCCTGTGAAACGGTGATCCTCAACCGTGCACCGTCCGACGTGGATATGGAAGCCATCCACAAGATCATCCGCGGAGCCAACCGCCGCTGTAATATCGGCTACGAATACGTCACCGGCGAGTTCGCCTACGACGAGATCGAAGATCCGCTTCCTTTCGATATCAATGCGCCGATCATCGAGATCGCCGACGACGATTACGCCTTCTGGTACCGCGACCTGACCGAAGATCCCCACAAGTACGTGGGCAAGACCGTCCGCTTCAAGGGCATCGTGGCAAGAGATAACCAGCTTCCGCCTCGGATGTTCGTCATCGGTCGCCACGTCATGACCTGCTGCGTGGATGACATCAGCTATTGCGGGCTGGTCTGCAAATCCCTGCGCGCCAATACGCTGAACACCAAGGATTGGGTGATCCTCACCGCTACCGTTTCCTTTGAATTCAACAAGGTTTACGGCAATCAGGGACCCGTTCTCACCGATGTGGAGATTGAGTCGGCAGAGCCGCCCAAATCCATGGTTGCAACCTTTTAACCAGTAACACCCACCTCAACGAGGTGGGTGTTGTGATTGGGTTATTGTGCGGGTTTTTGATAAACCGAATCGGGAAGCGCGTTCAGTGCAACAGACACCTGGGAGTGAGTGAGCAGCTTGCCGGCGAACGTATCACTTCCTGCCGGATAATTCGCCCAATTGTCCGAAGACAGAGATAGAATTGCATTTTCCGCATTCCATGAAACCGATAACAAATCCCCGTTCAGATACGCATAGATTGCAGAATCAACCGATACAATCCCCTTCGCTCCATCGAGATTCTTTCTTAAGTCATCTGAAGAAGTGATAGACAATTGCATTGGATCCTGCAGATAGGAGGGCGGGGCGTTAACAGGATTATAATAGAGTGTGAATTCGATTCCATTCGCCTCTATCAGGAAGTACGTTCCCTTACTTAGATCGTAGGGGTACGTAACAAAGCCCTTGAATTTTCAATATCAGAATAACGGACAAAACCATCAGGAAGCTTTGCAGAAGCAATATATTGGCAATATTCATCATAATCGGTAATGTTAATCGTTGACTGTTCGATTTGCGAAGATGTGGCAAGCTGAGCATTCTCTTCACTTGTAGTTGTAGAACGAACTAAGTCCAATGACTGAGTGCAAGAAGTCAATACGATACATAAGACAGCGCATAAAGATAATAAAATTTGGGTTCACATAAGGTTCTCCTTCTGCATCAGTTGTGTGAAAAACAAGACGAAGTATCAGCAATCCTCGCCTTACATCCTTCGCATATAGTTAAATTCTCTACCACGTCCGGCTCATCCCCGTGGAAGAAACGGTGGCAATATTCGTATCACGCATAAACCACGTGACAGTGCTTGAAGTGCCCGTGCAGGTGTGTTGCTGTTGCTCGCCGATCTTCACAAAATCATCGACGGGTGTGATTTGTGGAGCTATTCACAAAATACGCCGATGGTTTCCAAAGTAGAGATGGATCCCACCTCTGCGAT
>CAZFJJ010000085.1:0-7813 GCA_964519075.1 uncultured Lachnospiraceae bacterium | reverse complement strand
TCTACGCTCGCTGATCCGCCGCGAGGTGGAGGATCCGCTGGCGCTGCGCCTGCTCTCTCCGCCCGTCCCGCCTGCGCTGCGATTGATTCTGTCGGACGGCGCGATCCTGCTTGCCGTGCATACGCCCATCGATGCTGACGAAAAAAGCGAATTTTTTCAAAAAAACCCTTGACAAATGCGATTCTATATGTTATGATAGGGGAGCGTCCGAAAATACGCCCCTGTAGCTCAGTTGGTAGAGCATTTGACTTTTAATCAAAGGGTCTGGAGTTCGAGTCTCCACAGGAGCACCAAAAGCGCCAACCTGCGGTTGGCTAAGATAAGAGAGAATAGAGAAGAGATAATAGATAAGAGATATTGAAAGCGCTGACGCGCTTTTGGTGTACTATTCTCTCTTCTCTATTCTCTTTTATCTATTATCTAAAACGGAGTGACAATATGGCACAAAAAAGTATCCTCCTCGATAAATCCCTGCTCTTTGCCGCACGGATCGTGAAGCTGCATAAATACCTCCTCAAGGAAAAGCGTGAGTGCGTTATCTCTAAGCAGATCATCCGATCCGCCACCTCTATCGGGTGCTAACGCCAACGAAGCGGTTTACGGGATCAGCAAAGCTGATTTCATCTCCAAGTTGCAAATTTCTCTCAAAGAAACAGCCGAAACCGAATATTGGCTCCGCCTTTTGATCCTTTCGGAGTACATCACAGAAAAAGAAGGCAATTCGCTCCTTGCAGATTGCCTCGAAATCAAACGAATCCTCGTTTCGACACTGAATACAGCTAAAGATAACAGCCTATCATAACATAACCTAATCCAACCTGCCGAAAGGCAGGTGACGGTTGGCAATCAGAAATACGGCATCGCTCTACTCACCCATCGTTTGGGGAGGGGGCGTTGGAATATTGAAAAGACACGCAGTCATTATTACTTTGAAGTGCGCAAATCCAGCGTATTTTTCAATTTGCAGAGAAGCTCCGAGAATTTGCCCGATCACGTCAAGGATTTCGGCAAAGAAAAGCAGGTCAGCCGCGCGCTACTGGAGCTGTCCGCGCCGGTCGAGGAATACGACCGGCTGTACTTGTTGGTGTACCCTAAGCCCAAATATCTTACCTACACCGAAACTCGTTATAAGTATCTGTACGAAAGCGATCCGGTGGGAGATTACGAGATCCTGTTTGCCGACGGTCTGCAACGGCTAACCGAAAAAACGATGGATTGATCGGCTGATTCGCCGATCCAAAAATATCCCGACTCTGCGGAGTCGGGATATTTTTCAGCATTTTTGATTCCCATGCAAATATTCACACTTTGTTCACAAAACATTTCTCTATTCGTGCTATAATAAACAAAAAAGATCCCTTGTTAGGAGATATATTTGTGAAACGCATCTTGATTATCCTGCTGGCGGCGCTGACCTGCCTTTCCGGATGCAGCAGTAATTCTTCTGCGTCCGACGAGACCTCGGATATGCCCGGCGAGCACACGAATACTTCGAACTCCGACACACCCGAAACGACCACCTATCCCGCCGAGCTCAGTACTCTGTTCGAGCCGACCGTACGGGATAACGGTACGTACACCATCGGTACGCTATCAGAGGACGGCAGCTACATCACCGGTAATTATACCACGGTAGACGGTGCCACCGTTCAGAAATATCCCCGTCTGACCAATCTTGCAACCCTTTATTTAGAATTCCCCGATCAGAAGGATCTGTCGTCCGTTCAGCACAGCGTTTACACCGAGGCTACCTACACCTTCGTAGACGAGTATGTGGAAGACAGCTATTACGAGCTTCCCCTGCAGATCAAGGGACGCGGCAACTACTCTTGGTCCTTCGCGCAGAAGCCGTACTCCCTAAAATTGGACGAAAAAGCTGATTTTCTCGGCATGGGCGCCGCAAAAAAGTGGACGCTGATCACCGTATCCAGCGACCATTCCATGATGCACAACTATCTGACCCAGAAAATGGCGGCCGCAATGGGACTTCGGGGCACCTGCGAAAACGAATACGTGGACGTGGTGGTCAACGGTGTATACGCCGGCACCTGGGTGCTGACCGAAAAAATCCAGATCCACGAGGAGCGAATCGACGTTCCCGACGACGTCGGCGTGCTCTTTGAGATCGAAATGGTCTACCGCCACACCTGCGATACCTGTATCGTTCTGTACGAGAACGGAAATCGGGAAAATTCCGTCCATTTGCGCCTGAAAACCTACAAAGGCACGGATATTGACGAAATGGATCAGCGCGCCAAGGATGCCGCGCTGGCGGAATTACAGCCCTTCTTCACAGGGCTCTCCAATGCGTTTACCCGCGAAAAAACGTTAGACGCGATCTCCAAATACATCGACGTGGATTCCTTCGTCAACTGGTATCTGCTCAACGAACTGACCCGCAACTACGACTCCCAGTTCGTCACCAGCTGTTATTGCTATATCGACGAGACCGGCCGCGTGTATATGGGACCCGTTTGGGATTTCGACACCTGCTACGGTACGCAAGATCCTCAGATCGACGGCTATCGCGTGAAGAACGCGCCCTGGTACACACAGTTATTTGAGTGCGAGGAATTCGTACGCTTGGTATGCGAACGCTGGACTGAGCTGCAAAACTGCGGTCTGATCGATGCCTTCGTGGATTCCATCGACGCCACCGCGCAGCGGATCGCCGCATCGGAGCAGCTCAATCACGCGCTATACCCTCATAGCGAGCTGGGCTCCAGCGATTTTACCGAAGCCGTGGATTATTTTGAAAGTTGGCTGGAGAAGCGCATCGAATGGATGAACGGTGAGTTCCTGCTGATTGACGGAGACGCGCCTGCCATCCCGACGCAAACCACTACCGCCGCAACCACGACCAGACGTCCGCGCAGTTAGAATGCGGTCACTTGAAAGGAGCAAACGTGAAGCTTACCTGCAAGATTCTGTCGGGAGTACTGATCCCCGCACTGACCCTCCCCTGCCTTTCACTTTCGTCCATCGCGGCAGAGCCGACTCCCGTATCCTCCCCCATCCTGTCCTGCACTCCGGCAGACGATTGGACCGCGCTTTTCGACCGTGCCGGCACTACCGGATGGCTGGCTGCGGACGGCATTTATTCAGTAGCTCTAAACGGAGGCGATGCCCTCTCCTCCGCAACCGCCTCAACGAAAACGCTGTTCTTCTTCAGCGATACCATTTTGGGCACTGCCGCGTCATCCGGCAAGATCTCTCGTTACTACGGCATGGCCAATCACACAGCCGCCGTTCTGGACGGCAATCTGCCCGATACGTCCAAAATCGAATTTTATTACGGTGCAAAAGCCAATCTGGCAACGTCCGGTGACCTGAATTTGTTCAGCCAGGGACAATGGCTCTTCGACTGCTTCGTACAGGACGGCGCGCTCTGGGCCATCGCCTTCTCCCAGCAGAACTGGAAGCCCTCCCAGATCGATCTGATCAAAATCCCGCTTTCCGAGGACGGAACGCCTCAATTCAACAAATTCCGACGCACCCGCAACGTGACCGCTCTGCTGAAAAAGCTGGATAATTTCGACTACGCTTACGGCATGGGCGTGCACTGCAACACCGAAAGCGCAGGTGCTCCCGATCCCGACGGTTACATCTACATCTACGGCTATCGCGACAATTTTGCCGCCTTCAGCCAAAAGGATCTGATCGTTTCCCGCATCCACGAGGACGACTTCCCCGATTTTGACAAGCTCCGCTACTGGAACGGCTCCGATTGGGTGGAGAATATCGAAGAGTCCGCCCTCATTCTGGAGCGTGTCTCCTGCGAGGTCAGCGTTACGCCGATCACCGTAGGGCCGTATAAGGGCAAATACATCGCGGTCTACACGCAGGACGTTCAGTCCGACCGCATCATGTACGCGATCGGAGACTCGCCCGCTGGTCCCTTCGATACGCCCGTGCAATGCTACACAGTTCCCGAGACCGGCGATCCCGCTGTCGGCGGAACGGGCACGCTGTACACCTACAACGCCAAGGCGCACCCCCACATCTCCCCCGCAGGTACTCTGCTGATCTCCTATAACGTCAACGTAAACGGAGACGATCACGCCCGCAACACGGCAGACTACCGTCCCCGCTTCCTGTCGCTGGATCTGGGTGCCACCGCGGAAGAGATCGCCGCTCTGCAGGCAGCCACCACGACCACCGCTACTCCATCGGTCACCGATCCTGCGGATTCGGCCGCTCCGTCGGTCACAACCGCATCCGACGCCGCAAATGACGCCCCCAACGATCCGTCTGG
This sequence comes from uncultured Lachnospiraceae bacterium, assembly GCA_964519075.1. GTDB lineage: Bacteria > Bacillota > Clostridia > Oscillospirales > CAG-272 > CAKSQF01. Next base: position 3,558 of record CAZFJJ010000085.1, on the reverse strand, counting down.
TCTGATTCCTATCTTGATCGGCACGGGCGTGCTGCTCGCCACCATCGGCGTAGTTGTTGGTATCCTCATCGGCAAAAAACAAAAGAGGAAATAACCATTGGCACTTAGTCGGAACGGTAGTCCTTCTGCTGCCGAATCCAAACGATTCGCGGAATACCTTTCGACTTTAAATGCATACCCAATTACATAGGAGGAATTATTGATTATGAAAAAACTGTCTATGCTGCTGGCAATTCTGGCAGCAACTTCCATGTGTCTGGCATCCTGTAACGGCGACGACACCGAAACCACCACTACCGCTGCCCCCGTCACTACCGTTGCAACCACCACCCAAGCAAGCCTTACCAACCCTCTCAACAACAACTCCGGCACCACCCCCATTCCCGAAATCATTACCCCCGAGCTGCTGGACGGCTCTAAGTTCGCACTGGACGGCGATCTGTCCGAGTATGCAGGTCTGCACGTCATTGAGCTCGTTGGTCAAACCGGCGAAACCACCGATACTTCCCACAAGAAAGTTACCTTCTACGGTGCTATGACCGATACCGGCCTGTACCTGGCTTGTGACGCTTATCACGACGTCTACATCGGCAACGGCACCGGCGGCTGGTGGACCAACTCCAACTTCGAGATCTTTATCGGCGCGTCCAACGCTCAGAAGTACGTTCACGCTACCGGTCTTAACTCCGATTGCACCACCAGCGGCGACGACGTGACCGCTATCATGGTTACCGAAGAGCTGACCGACGGCCCCACCGCTTACCACACCATCACCGAGATGTTCATCCCCACCGACTATCTGAACGACGGCGACATCATGTACAACACCATGGACGTCGGCGTTGCTTGGAAGACCATCGGTGACCTGATCATCGGCGGCGCAGGCACCGCAAGCGTTGACAGCTCCGACGAATACTGGGTACCCAAGGGAACTTGGCCCAACGGCACCAAGCCCATCGTATCTCCCTCCGGCATCTGGTTGCCCGATGACTTCGATTTCGAATACACTACCGGCGAATAAACCGAATCATTCACCCTTTTGCAGCAGAATGAGCCTCTGCCGTCTTTGACGGCAGAGGTTTTCATTATCGTTGACATTTTATTGGGATTATGATATAATTTATTCGAAAATAATGGAGGGTTTTTCGCTTTTCATTCGTATAATAGATGAAACGGAGAAGATGCGCATCTTTTCCGACGAAAGGAGCCGACTATGGGTAACGGTGAAAGTAGCTACCGCCGATATCTTGCCGGTAACGAGTCTGCATTCGACGAAATTCTGGAGCTTTACAAGGATAATCTGATCTTCTTCCTCTGCCGCTTCGTAGGAAGCGTTTCCGTTGCGGAGGAGCTTGCCGCCGATTGCTTTGCCCTGCTGATCGCACAGCCGGACAAGTACGATTTTTCGGTATCGCTGAAGACCTGGCTGTTCACCGTGGGCAAAAACCGTGCCACGGACTATCTGCGCCGCCAAAACCGATGGCGGATCCATCCGTTGGAGGAAGCCGCCACCCTGCCCGGCAGCGACGAAGACGACCCCGAGGCACTCTTTCTGAAAAAGGAGCGGGAGCGTCAGCTCCATCGGGCGATGGGGCGGCTCAAGCCCAACTATCGGGCGGCACTGCATCTGGTCTACTTTGAGGAGCTGTCCTACGAAGAGGCAGGGCAAGTCCTACATATGAGCAAAAAGCAGATCGAAAATCTGGTTTACCGAGGAAAGAATGCACTCCGAGCCGATCTGGAAAAGGAGGGGTTTGAATTTTGAGAAATAATGATGAATTTAAGGCGCTGGTGGCGGAGAAAGCCGCCGCGCAGAAGGCGGCGGTCATCGTCGCCGCACGCAGACGGAAGATGATCCTGTCGGGAGTCGCAACGCTGGCGCTGTGTATCGCCATCCTGCTGCCCGTGACGGGGCTTCTACCGATGCTTGGTCAGAGCGCAGACGACCACGTCACCCGCGGAGTGAATTCCGGGGGCGAGGGAATGACCACTACCCAAGAAGAACGTTATCTTGGCGCTCTCCAGCAATTCCCGGCATTAACCGATTCCGACGGGGTCATCCCGCCTGCGGAAACCGATGCTGTACCCGAGATGGATACGCAGAATCCGAATACGACGGAGGATTCCGATTCTGCTGAACCGACACCTCCCTTCAGCGACGATCCGCCCCTGACCGACAGTCCCGTTTTGGATTCCATCACCGATCCCGTGGCAGGACTTACCGCCGTCAATCGGCTGGTAGGGCTGAAGATCGAAACGGTAGAGGAGCGCAAGATTGACGAGACCTTTCGGAGAGCTTATCTGAACTTTACCGTGAAGCTCTTCCAAGGCGCAGACGGGGTGAAATCGGACAGCAATCTCTGCTTCTCCCCGCTGTCCGTCATGCTGGCACTTTCTATGACCGCCAACGGCGCAAACGGACAGACGCTTGCCGAAATGGAAGACTTTCTGGGCGGAGCGCTTTCCATAGAGGAGCTGAACGCTACCCTTCACACCTGGATAGAGCAGATGACCTATCGCAAATTCTCGGAATCGGTGCTGAACGCAGCCAATTCCATCTGGGTGCGGCAGAGCGTGTTCAACGCCTCGCCCGCGTTCCTGCAGACCAACGCCAACTACTATGGAGCCGCCTTTTACGAAGCCCCCTTTGATGATTCCACGGTAGACGACATTAATCTGTGGATCAAGCATCACACCAACGGGCTGATCGAGAAGATGGTGGATGAGATCGACGAGCGGACGATGATGTATCTGATCAACACCCTCTATCTGGAGGACACGTGGAGTGATACTTACTACGATGATCAACTGTCCGACGGCACCTTCCACGGAATCGAATCGGACGTCACCGTCACCATGATGGCGTCCGAGGAGTCCACCTATCTGTCCATGGACGGAGCAGTGGGATTCAAAAAAAATATGAGCGACTACACCTTAGCGGCGATCCTGCCCGACGAGGGCATTGATGTGGGCGAGTTTATCGCATCGCTCAGCGGTGAACAGCTGCAGGCGTTTCTGCAAAGCGGAACCCGCGCCGTAGTAAACGCCAAGCTCCCGTCCTTCTCTTACGACTCGTCTATCACGCTCACCGATCTGCTGATGCCCTATATCCCTACTGCGCTGAATCCGAGTTCGGCTGATTTTTCGAATATGGGCGAGACCATATTCGGCTCCCCCCTCTTCATTGGCAGCGTACAACAGAACACCACCATCACCGTGGATCAAACCGGCATCTGCGCGGCTGCGGGTACGATTATTGAAGCTCCTAGTGCAGGTGAATCACCGTCCGATCCGATCCCCGTCTACGACATCACCCTCGACCGCCCCTTCGTGTATGTGATCACTGACAGCTCCACCGGTCTGCCCGTCTTCATCGGCGTGGTAGAGCAGCTTTGATGCAATAAAAAAACTCCCCCATGGGGAGTTTTTTTATTGCGATTTACTTCTTCTTTGCCTTCTTTTCGGTCTTTTCCTCGATAACGGGAGCATCTTCTTCTACGGGCTTCTCCTCAGCGGGAGCGGCGGGAGCAACGTAGCCCTTGGTAGCGGCAACGGGTA
>CAZFJJ010000084.1:0-7930 GCA_964519075.1 uncultured Lachnospiraceae bacterium | reverse complement strand
TGGGAGAGATAATAGGTTTCTCCGTTCCATTCAACTGAAGGAAATTCCAGCTGAACGTTTTCGCCGTCAATAGGGTAGGGGAATGTGAAAATACGCCAGCTTGCCTCGTTCATCGTTACGTAGCCGCTCCAGGATCGCACGGGATAGTCGGCGTAAGCATCGTCTGTAACGCTTTGATCCGGATTGCCGATTCCGTTGAATAGGGGATACGCGCCCGCCGCGACCAGCGCGACGCAGGCGGCGAGTGCCCCCCAGCCGATGATTCGTCGGCGCAGGCGTTTGCTTGGCGGCAAAACCGTCTTTGCTGATCGGATAGCGTCGGGGGCTGCTTCTTCAATATAGTCCTCCCGAATATCGGTAAGACTTTTCCAAATTACTTCGTGTTTCATATAAACCTTCTTTCGCTAATTGCATTCGCAGGATATACCGTTGCCAATGCCTGTCTCAATAAAATCCTTCTTCCTCCAGGAGGCGCTTTAGCTCGCTCCGCAGGCGGTGGAGGACGGACTTCACCTTTGACTCGCTCAGCCTCATATCTCGGGCGATCTCGGCAACCGAGGCGTTGTACCAGTAACGGCGCAGGAAAACGACCCGCTTTTCCTGCGAAAGACCGTTCAAAAACCGATTGAGAAGGTCGGTCAGCGTGTTTTGGGTATAACCGTCCTCGGCAGAGGCGGTGTCGGGGACGCACTCTGCAAGCTCGGACAGAACCAGCGGAATCTCTCCGCCGCCGCGCTTTTCGGCGCGCTCCTTCTCCCAGCGGTGGATCGCCAGATTACGGGTGATCCTTGCCAGATACGCCTTCAGGCTGCGGGGACGGTTTGGGGGGATCGAATCCCATGCGCGCAGCCAAGTGTCGTTTACGCACTCCTCGGTGTCCTGGTCGGATTTGAGGATCGATCCGGCGATTTTGGCGCAGTAGGAGCCGTACCTGACGGCCGTCTCGGCGATCGCGTCCTCCGAGCGGGCGAAAAAGAGATCGATGATCCGCTCGTCGGCGGTGGTGGGGGCATCCATAGTGTAACTCCTCCTTTCGATAGTGTCGTTGAAAGGTCCCTTCACCCTCATAGACCGATTTAAGCTGAAAAGGTTGCGGATTTTGTGAAAAAAGTGCGATGATTCGAAAATAGCGAATCCGCGGATACTTGTAAAGTGAGCCGCGATTACGAAAAACCGACCCCGTGAGGGGTCGGTTTGGGTACGGATGTTTTATTCGCTCAATTGGCCGATCAGATCTGCAATTCCCCGCGCCTCCTCGGCGGTGATCTTATAGATCTGCGGGGGAATAAACGATGCGGTGCGCGCGTCCCATACTACGCGGACGTATCCGGTTTCAAGATCCAACCACAGCTCAAGGGAATGACTGCTCCCTTGCAGGATAAGCTTGGGATAATCAGAAAACTCTATCTCGGTGTCGTCGTCCACGCGGGCGAAGGAGACGGTCTGCAAATAATCCGATAGATTCAAGAGCTTGCGTTTGGGTTGGGAAAAGCCCTGATTTACTCCCTTAGCGGAATAATAGGAAACCGAGAGCAGTGAAGTCTCTGCAAAATAATCGTTCAGCGAGGGAAGCTCTGCAGCGGCGGCTTTTTGCTTGCTGATCTCCTCCATCAGCGCTGCCATATCCTCGTCGGAGAGGGTATATTGCGCCTCGTGCACGGTAATTTTTCCGTTGTTCATCGTGCAGCGACAGTTGATCCATCCGGAGGAATCGAATTCCAGTACGACGTCAATACCGGATCCGGGCTCAAGCAAAATCTTAATTCCGTCCGATTCTCGATCGTCCTCGGGGATCTCGTCGGACAGCAGGCTGAAGTTCAATTTCTGCAGGCGGGTGAGAATCGGCTGGATCGTATATCGATCGTTCACCACCAAATAAGAGGCGGGGTCGGCGTCGTAGAAGGTGATTTTGTACATTGACTGTTCCAGCAGTTTGTTGAGCGTAGGCAGATCGCTGTCCTCGTCTCCTTGGCAAAGACCCTGCAGCCAGTATCCGTATTCTTGCGCGTTGACCTGAGGGATCTGATAACAGTAGGTGTTAGTTTGATTGGTCAGATCAAGATTTACCGTCAGCATGCCCATGGTGTTGAGTGTAACCGAAACGCTTTGGTTATCGGAATAAAAGAGATTGATTCGGTAAGATTCGCCGCTCTCCTCCGGGTATTGCTTGACGATCGGCAGGTCGGCCAGCGCTGTTTGGATACGCTCCATGATCAGCGCGGTTTGGTCGGTAGTCAAATTGACGGAGTTGTTTCCGTGGCGGAGGGTGCTGTTGATCGTGGCGCTGAGCAGATATTCCTCGGGAGAGGGAACCTGCATCAGCGGGAACAGCGTCTCGTATTGAGCCGTTACGAAGCTCATGAACTGCGTCCAGTCATCCTCCGTAATTTTTAAGTGTGAATGCTGATACTGTTGTCCCGAATTGGAATTGTATTGGAAGTAGAGATGTTGAGATTCCTTATCCGGGTAGATCAGGAATGTATCGCCGTCGTCAAAACGGAGATTCACACAGCATTCACCCGAGGGGACGTCTACGACACCGCACAGGCAGCGCTTGGTATACGGTTCGGCTGTGATATTGTCCAGCACCGACAGCAGGGCGGAAATATTGACGGAATCGGTAGTATGAACGGTGGTGTAAGATAATTCATAGTTCGAATAATCTACCTGCGTGACCGTTTTGTTTTCAAATAACGAAGAGAGGATCACGGGGGTGGAGGAATCCTCGGGATCGGTAGAGGAAGTGCCGTCAGACGTGACAGAAGCAGAGGAATCCGTTTGAGCGGGCACAGAGACGTTGCTGTCTCCCCCGCACGCGATAAGGGAGAGCAAAAGAAGACCTCCCGAAATGAGGCAGAGGGCGAGTCGGCGGGTGATGCGGAATGGGTTGATTCGTTTCATAAAAGGCTCCTTTCGCAGTGAATCGTGTGGATTTTTCTGGTTTTAGTATAGCACATTCAGCCTTGTTTGTAAAGCGAAAATTGATCTTGTTCGGAATTTTCATCACATTGCATAAAGTAGCTGAAATTTTTTGTGCAATATGATGCCGAACTCGAAACCGCTCCCCGAAGGGAGCGGTTTTGGGGGGATTAAATGGGGGTATAGCCGTATAGCTTATACTCTCCGTCCACAATGCGGAAGGCGGCTGCGGATAGACTGTCGGGAGCGGTATAATAGCTGTACAGGACGATAACGGTATCCTCCCGATCGGTACGGTAAAGACGAATATTGTATGCAGGACCGGTTTGGTTGGTATCGCTTGCCAAATGATAGTAGCGATCGGTTTCGGAAAGATAAACAAATCCGGCATCAATGAGTGCACCGTGCAGATCCTCTGCAAAAGAAGGCGTGTACGCTAAATTGGAGAGCAATTTCGTTACGTCGGCGCGCGTGAAGTTGTTGCACTCGATGTGTTCCACAGCCTCTTCGTGGACACCCGCGCGGATTAATGCCTCTTTTTCTGCTTGCGTCAAGCTACTGCCTGTGTGGTAATTGTAAAGCGTTGAGAATAGCGACAGTTCATCGGGGGAGAAGTAAACCTGATCGCAGGTGAAGAAGCACCTTGCAAGTGAATTGTGGCGATAATCGGTCAGGAAGGCTTTGATTTCATCAGGTACCGTTTGTGGATCGGTTTGTACTGTTACGCCCAATTCCGACAGGAGCTTTTGCAGCGCAGTGTTATCCATGATGTCCCGGATTAGCGGTGTTTCGTCTGACGGAGGGGGATCGAAATAACGCATGGCTTTTGCGGTCATTATGGCAGCCTCTTCTTCGGGAAGCTGATAGTAAGAGCGGTGATAGCTCTTGCCGTCGTAGATATTGCAATACACCCATCCTGATGAATGGAACAGGAGCATCAGATAGCTTCTGTTCGGGAAATAGAATTCCATCTGCATTCCGTCTATCTCGGAATAAGTATACAGTTCTTCTGTGGGTAGCCAATTCTGTTCAGCAATCAATGACAGAAGTGCATCGACGGAAGCCTTGTCTGTGTAATTGTACGTGGGGAATTGTTCGCCAACATCTTTGGAAACACTTGCTTTCAGAATTGTTTGTTGTAAGCATTCTTCCAACGTAGTGGGAGGAGCCACCGGTTCCTCTGTCTCGGGAGGTATGACCAAAGTGCCCTTGATAAAGTCTTCGATGGCAGTCTCAAGATCCCTCATCGTTTCCGTTTCAAGAGGGAAGCAGTAAACGTTGGCCAGTGGCTCGGAATAGAGAATATTCACGATCACGCGATGGGATTCCGGATAAACGTATATCTCTACCTCAATCGACTGCATCTCAAACCGAACTGTATAATCCGAAGCACTCCAGATCCAATCATAGATAGGAGCTACACCGCTTAGCGCAGACCGTAAAGTATGCAGCAGTTCTTTTTGATGAGCGACAGAGTTCTGATAGGTATTTTGACCTTTTCGAACCGATACCGTTGCAAGCTCCGAATCCAGCAGGTAGGTTTCGGGGGCAGGAGGAGTCATTTGCGAAATCCATTTTTCTTCCAATTGTTGAAAATATGCCACAATGGCTTCGGCATCATCCTTTGAAATAGTGAAGAACGCAGCTCCTTTCAGGCCTGTTTTATGCCATTGCTTCCAACTGACCGTCGTATAACCATCGTAGTTAAAGATTAATTCGGTGGTTAGTCCGGATGAATCGGTAAACGAAAACATATATCCACTGGCTTCTAGCTCCAAATAAGGAATTGGAAGAGCCTCAATCTGTTGGAGGGTCGACAGCACTTCAGCAATCTGCGATGAATCGCTGATGGTGACAGCGGTTGTATAATTGAAGGTATCTTGCAATTTTAGTGCGGAAATCATTTCCGATGATGGAATCAGCGATGCTAAATCTACAGCATTATCTTGAATGAGCTGGTCTATCAGTGCTGTTAAGGCCGACAGCTCTTCCTTCGGAATTGTAAAATACCAATTCGCAAACCATGATTCGTAGGAATTTTTAATGTGGACGTATACTTTTCCTTCGGGGAAGAACAGCAGCTGTAGTTTATCTGCGCCAGAAAACGTCATTTGAATTTCCAAGGCGTTTGACATATTAAAAGCAAACTCCTCGGTTTCGGTATAGTGGAGTTCTTGCAGAGCCTTTTGCAGGCGGTCGATACCCGTTTGGATCTGTACACCTCGTGCGACGACTTCCTGTGCCGGTGTTTGCAGGTAGTTGTTGAAGTTCAGCAAAGGAGCTTCGGACTGGCTGCCCAACATCCTCAGATAGGATATAAATTCCGCCATCTCATCTGCTGGGATTTGATAATATCCCAGTATCGTGCGTAGCGTTCCGTCTCCGGGGTAATGGAGCAATTGGATGCTACCGGAAGGGTCAAAGAATAATTGGACGGTGGATGTGTCTGCGAATTTGAAGGAAAGGCGAGGCATTGATTGGCCGGAGCTAAAATCCGGCGTGTCGGTTTCGCTGATCGATAATTCGAGGATTCTGGTGAGTATTTCAGCAACTTCATTTTCTGTACAAGTGTGCCACGTATAGTATTCACCGCCATAGCAACGCACCTCTTCGACGGGACGATTCAAATATTTTGCCAGTGGATGGTCTTCGGGGAGTGTCTCTTTGAACTCTTCTTTTATTGTTGTCGTCTCCGCCGGATCGTCCGCTATGGGAGTGGACTCGAACATTCCGAGAATTGTTGGCAGGAGCAGGACGCCGGCAATAAACACACAGAAGATCAGGGGCGAAAGTGCCAAAATCCGCAAATTCCGCCGATTTTTTGCCTGCACGCCGTAGCGGCGCAGGACTTCTTTCTTAAAGGCTTCGTCGGTGCGTCTCATGAAAACAAATCTCCTTCCTTGGAAAGTGTGGTGCGCAAGGTCGATTTTGCGCGGGTCAGGAGATTATCCACCTGCTTGGGGCTGAGCTTCATGACCTCTGCCGCTTCCTTGTAGGACAGCTCCTCCAGATAGACCAGGTGCATAGCGATCTGCATCTCGTCGGGGAGCGATCGCATGGCGCGGCTGAGCGCACGGCTCTGCTCGTTTTTCAGAAGGATCTCCTCGGGATTTTGGTGCTCGGCGGTCTCGTTTTCCGCCTCGGACAGCTCCACGGTGGCGAATTTTTTCGCGTGACGCAGATAGTCCACCGCACGGCTGCGGGCTACCATGAAGAGATAATTCTTCAGTGGGATTTTAAAATTGTATCGGCGCCTGTGGAGCAGCAGCTCCATAAAGGTGTCGATACAAAGGTCTTCCGCGATGCTCTCGTCGTGGACGTAGCGCAGGATGAAAAAGGTCAGCGAGTCGCGGTGGGTTTTCAGTAGCTCGTTAAAGCCGCTCTCGTCGCCGTCCAGATAGCGGCGCCAACACTGGGCTCCATGATCCATAGGAGGTCTCCTTTCCGAAAGCGATCTTTCCCGGGATGTGCTTTCATATAGTAATACGATTGAGAAGGCGATTTTCCTTATGAATTTGCGAAATTATTCAAAAAAATATTGGATAGAGTGCCCTTTATAAACTGAGGGGAGGGGAAAACCATCTCAAACGCCGAAGTTTTCCCCTCCCCTTTTGCGGATGCGCATAGCGTAACTGCCCCCACCCCTTTCCTTGGTTGTGTGCTTTCGAAAAATGGAGATAGGGTGATTGGTGTATGCGATTGTAACCTCAAACGGTCTCTTTTGCCGCACCGTTTGCCTGATAGCAGAGGGCGGAGGGTAAAATCTCCACCGTTGCCGACTCGGCTTCGATGACCTCGCCGTCGATGCAGACTCGCTTCGTGCCGCTGACCGTGATGGCGGTGATCCGCTTATAGGTGACCAGATGGGCGTATCGTTCGTACACGTTCCCCGTTGCGGGATCGATGAGCGTTCCCTTCTTGTACTTGCCGATGAGGGTAATGAATTTCAGACGACTGACCTTTTTGACTAGCAGCAGCTCCAGCACGCCGTCGCTCATGCTCGAGAGGGGGGAGTTGTGGAATCCGCCGCCGCACCACTGCCCGTTACAGACCGCGCAAAGGAGCGCGTCGTCCTCAAATTCGAAGGTGCCGCCCTCTGCCTCGGTGGCACGGACGGTGAAGCGCCAGCCGAAGGGCTTAAAAAACTCGGTAACGATGCCCAGCAGATAGGACAGACTGCCTGCAACGCCGTGTTTTTTCTTGAACCGCCCTGCCGAGGAGACCACATTGCAGTCAAATCCGATATTCACCATATTGACGCCGTAGCGACCGTTGCACAGATAGGCGTCCAGCGAAAAATCGTCGCCCTCCATTGCCGCCAGCGCGCGGACGGTGTCGTTGCCCGAGCCTGCGGGGACGAAGGTGAGGCGGGCGGTCTCTCCCGCGCCCGCCGTCAGCACGCCCGCCACCGCCTCGTTGATGGTTCCGTCGCCGCCGTGGACGATGAAATGGGCGTGGGGGTCTTCCTTGCAGCACGCCGCGACGTATCGGCTGCAGTCGCCGACCGACTTAGTGAGGTAGTGATTCTCGGGCAGGGCTTCTTTGATGCCGCCTCCTGCGGCAGGATTGTAAACGTGAACGGTTTTCATATGTTTGTTTGTCCCAAGTAGTTCTTTAGGAATCCTTTACTGTGATTTCGGAGATGTCGAAGCAAAAAGATCAGGGAAACTGTGTTTGTATTATACCATCTCCCGGCTGCTTTGTCAACCTGTGTCGGATTTTCCCCATTGCTTGCCGCGACAGGGGCGGCTTTTCGGAAATTTTCATCCATTCTGAAAACGCGCGCGAAAATCCTCTCTTTTTCTCGAAAAAAACGAAAAAATTTTTCTGCAGCTTATTGCAATTTAGCGCGAAAAAGTGTATAATAATACCATTCTACTTTTTGTAACAGGAGGTAATGCAAAATGGCACTTACCAATCAATATCTTCTTTCCGTTCTGGAAACGGTTCAAAAGCGCAACGGCGGCGAGCCCGAGTTTATCCAGGCCGTGACCGAGGTTCTGGAATCCTT
>CAZFJJ010000083.1:0-7963 GCA_964519075.1 uncultured Lachnospiraceae bacterium | reverse complement strand
CTTATCGGGCGTGGTGTTCATTTCCTTTGCGATCTCGTCCACGCTGGCCTCGTGTCCCAGCTCCTGCAGAAGCTTGCGGGACACACGGGAGACCTTATGAATGGTTTCCACCATGTGCACGGGGATACGGATGGTTCTGGCCTGATCGGCAATGGCGCGGGTGATAGCCTGACGGATCCACCAGGTTGCGTAGGTGGAGAACTTATAGCCCTTGCGGTAATCGAACTTCTCCACTGCCTTCAGCAGACCCAGATTACCCTCCTGGATCAGATCAAGGAAGGAAAGTCCCTTACCCGAGTGGCGCTTGGCAATGCTGACTACCAGACGGAGGTTAGCTTCCACCAGCGCGTTCTTGGCATCCTCGCCTTGGCGTACCTTTTTCCGCATCTCCTTGACGTATTCGTCATCCAGACCGTCGATGTGGCGGGGGAGCTTGTCGGGGCCGCCGTACTGCTTGCGCGCTTCTTCCATGGCCTCGGTATAGCTGTTTTTGATCTTGCCGTCCTCACCCCAGGGGTCGTCCGATGCTTCCTCGTGCTCGGTCTCGTGCTCGGTCTCGGTCTCCTCGGTTTTAGAGGGTGTGACGGTCTCGGTCACCTCTGCCTCTCCGTCGGTCTCTTCAGCAGGCTCTTCGGCAGTTGCCTCGGGCGCGGCATAGCCGATAATGGCTTCCAGCAGGCGGTTTTCCGCCTCGATCCCCTCGTACATGGTCTTAGCCAGCTGCAGCTCGCGGTCGCCGTCCAGAAGCGGCACCTTGCCGATCTCCTTCAGATACATCCGCACGGGGTCGTCAATGGCAAGACCCTCCTGCGCCAGCAGCTTTTCCATCTTCTCGGCGGATTCGTACTGCCCCACCTCGTTTTCAATCTCTTCGGTCTCGGTAGACTGAAGATTACCGGTGACCTCGATATCCATTCCTTCCAGCGTCTCGTAGATGTGCTCCATCTGCTCCATGTCAAAGTCTTCGTCCTCGAACGCTTCCATGATCTCGCTGCTGGTGAGCGTACCCTGGTTCTTGCCACGTTCGATCAGATCGTTGACGTTAAGCTGCTTATCGGAGAGCGCGCCGTCGTCCATAATTCTCATAGTACCTTCCTTTCCTCCCTTTCGGGCGGTTCCTTGATTTTTTGCTATCTATTTATTAATATTGAAGTGTTTGCGTCGATTAATTGTCTTTTTTGCGCCGTTTTTTGCTGAGGATATCCTCCAGGCTCTGCTCGCTCCGCGCGGACGCCTCCCTTAGTCGGGCAACGCCGTCCTTCAGAACGATGAGCGTATTCTGCAGACGCGATCGGCTTTGCATCAGCGCCGCTACCCGATCCATCTCCTCCACCGACAGCACCTCGCCCAGCATCCCCGATTCAAAGGACGGATCGTCGATCTGTTCGGCAAGGGCGGCAAACACCTTTTTGCCAAACGCCGTAAAGAAATCGTCAGGCTGCAAGGGCTTGTCGCCCCGTTGCAGTTGAGCGTACAATTCGGGATGGAGTAACAGTATCCCCAAAATCGCCTCTTCAGCCGACGCCGCGCCGGGATTTTTCACGTAATCGGGATTGATCCGATCACCGTAGCCCTCGCTTTTGCGAATGAACTGACGGGTCTCCTCCCGCCGCTCCTTCCGCGTTCTGCCGCTGATCGTCTTCTCCACGTCCCGACGGATGGATTCCGCCGAAACGCCCAAGAGTCCTGCGATCCGATGCAGGTAGATCTCCCGCACCGATGACGAGGGGAAGGATGCGATCAACTGCACCGATTCCTCCAAAGCCTTGATCTTGTGGTCGGGATCCTCGACGGGATGCGTGGCAAGGATCTTCTCCAGCTTGAAGTCAAACTCGCTGCGGGAGCGCTCCATCAGGTTCTTGAATGCACCTGCGCCGAATTTGCGGATGTATTCGTCGGGGTCCTTGGCGTTCTCCACCTTCAGGATGCGGCATTCCACGCCTACCTCGCCCAGCAGAGCGAAGGCCTTGGATGCGGCACGCTGTCCCGCCTCGTCGGCGTCGTAGCAGATGACCACCTTTTTCACGTAGCGGGCGAAGATCCGCGCCTGCTCGGGGGTAATGGCAGTTCCCAGCGTGGCAACTGCGCCCGAAAATCCCGCGCCGTGGAGGGCAATGACGTCCATGTAACCCTCGCAGAGGATCATCGTATCACTCTCGCTCTTGCGAGCGAAGTTGAGGGCAAACAGATTGCGGCTCTTTTTGAAGGCGGGGGTGTCGGACGAGTTGAGATATTTCGGCTTGGAATCGTCCATCACACGACCGCCGAATGCCACCACGTCGCCCCGCACGTCAATAATAGGGAAAATGACGCGGTTGCGGAAGTAATCGTAGGGCTTGCCGGTCTTCTGGCTGATGCCGCAGAGGAAGGCGGACGCCATCTCGCTGTCGGTATAGCCTTTTTTTCGCAGATGATCGGTGAGCGCACCGAAGCCGCTCGGCGCAAAGCCCAGTCCGAAGTGGCGAATCAAGGGTAGCGGCAGCCGCCGCACCTCGGTGAGGTAGCGGAGCCCCTCCGCGCCCTCGGGCTCGAAAAGCTTTTGGTGAAAGAAGCGAGCCGCTTCTTTGTTCATGGCAAGCACCCGCTCGCGACGAGCGTTTTCAGCCTGCTCCTTTTTATCCAGCGTGATGGGGATTCCGTACCGTTTGGCCAGAAACTCCACCGCCGATGGATAGTCCATATTCTCCGCCCGACGGACGAAGTGGATCACGTCTCCGCCCGCGCCGCAACCGAAGCAGTAGAAGCTGGAGGTTCCGGGAAATACGGTAAAAGACGGCGATTTTTCGCTGTGGAAGGGGCAAAGTCCCTGATAATTGGAGCCTGCCCGTTTTAATTGTACGTAGGAAGAGATCACGTCTTCGATATTGGCGCGCAGCTTGATCTCTTCGATCACTGACTGGTCTATTCGCGGCATTGTGACTCCTCCTTTGTAAGCGTTTGAATGAGAGCGTGTCAGATGCCCGCGCTCCACACCTTGGGAATGAACAGATCCTTATACAGGCTGATGGCATAGCGGTCGGTCATGCCCGAAATATAGTCGGCGACGGCGCGGGGGATGCCTTCCTCCAGCACGGTGAGGCCAAATTCCGTAGGCATCTCGTCGGGATTCTCCGAGAAGTATTCGTACAAGGTCAGCAGCATCGCCTCTGCCCTGCTCTCCTCACCCTTGGCAATGGGATTGTAGTAGACCGATTTGAAGAGGAACGCCCGCAGATCCAGCGTGTCCTTCCACAGCTCAGGCGCCATACGGATGTCCTCGTCGTCGCTACCCGCGATCACGCCCCGCACCATGGTATCGATGCGTCGGCTGTGGGTCTCACCCAGACGAAGGCGCAGTCCGATGGGAATGTCGTCGTTTTTCAGCACGCCTGCACGCACGGCATCGTCGATGTCGTGATTGATATAGGCGATACGGTCGGCAATGTTGACGATGCGCCCCTCCAGCGTGGCGGCCTTGCCCGAGCCTGCGTGATGGAGGATGCCGTCCCGCACCTCGAAGCAGAGGTTCAGCCGCTCCAGCTTGTCCACCACGCGCAGGGACTGGGCGTTGTGGGAGAAATTCTCATCAAAGCAGCGCTGCAGCACCCGCTCGCCGGCGTGACCGAAGGGAGTGTGACCAAGGTCGTGCCCCAGCGCGATGGCCTCTGCCAGATCCTCGTTGAGTCGCAGGGAGCGGGCGATGGTACGGGCGATCTGGGTGACCTCCAGCGTATGGGTCAGACGGGTGCGGTAGTGGTCGTGCTCGGGGGAGAGGAAGACCTGAGTCTTGTGCATCAGACGGCGGAAGGATTTACTGTGGGTAATGCGATCACGGTCCCGTTGAAACTCAGTGCGCAGATCGTCGGGGCGCAGAGGCTCTGCTCTGCCCTTCGTCTCGGACGACAGACAGGCGCCGGGAGCCAGCGTTTGCCGCTCTCTTTCTTCCAGCATTTCACGGACGGTAGACATACGGATCCCTCCCTACAATGACGTTAGATGACGTTACATATATAATATACGCTACAAATATTGAAAAACCCTTTTTTTTGAGAGCGATTTTCTAAAATTCACAATTTGTTTACACTGGAGCGTACCTCGACAAAAGCAGGGACGCCATGCGCCCCTGTTGGATGATCGGTTATACTCGCCTGCCGAAACGGCTGCCCACTACTTCCCCGCAGACCTTGCCGTTGGTGAGGGCGATCAGCCGCTCCTGTAGGGGGCGGGTATATTCGGTGGGAAGGGCGAGGGTGAGGGTAACCTCCGCGCCGAAGTCGGTGGACTCCTCGGTGGCCAGATAGTTTTTCAGCTCGTACAGGACGCGCTGATACATACTGTAATCCACCGAAAAGCGCACGAGGTCGTAAGGGATCAGCTCCACGACGCTCGCCTCGGCAACCGCCAGCTTGGCAGCGCCCGAGTAAGCGCGGACGAGACCGCCCGTTCCCAGCAGAATGCCGCCGAAGTAGCGGGTAACAGTGATCACTGCATCGGTAAATCCACCCTTGCGGATGATGTCCAGCACAGGCATTCCCGCGCTTCCCTGAGGTTCACCGTCGTCGCTGTAGCGCATCCCGCCCGAGGAGAGGAGATAGGCAAAGACGGTGTGTCGGGCGTCGGGATATTTCTTGCGGATCTGCTCCACGAACGCCATCGCCTCGGCTTCGGTGGTTATCGGTTTGGCATAGGCGAGAAACTCGCTTCGCTTTTCAGTGAGGATTGCAAATCCTTCTTTTTCCAGGGTAAAATACGCTTTCATTTCTGCCATTACGCTTCCTCCGTATCCGTTCTGTCAAAATCAATTCCGTAAAGCGAATAGAGTCCGTTCCGCGTGCTTCCTTCGTAAGGAATCCGACTGAGTCCTCGTTGGCTTTCCAACGCGAAATTGATGAGTTTCTTCGTTAAATCGGGAATATCTTCCCGTAAAAGGGCTTCGTCCGTGGGAAGCCACAGCACCTCGCTGTTTTCTTCGCCGTCAGACCTCACTTCTCCTTCCACATAATCAGCAACAAAGGCAACGTACCAATCGTGGGAGTTGAAGCGAATACCGATCACCTCACGAGGAGCAATTCTCACGCCTGTTTCTTCCAAATATTCTCGAACAACTGCATCTTGAGGCGTTTCACCTACTTCCACATAGCCGCCGGGGACGATCAGCTTGCCCTTTCCGCCGCCGTAAGTGTGGCGTGCCAGCAAAACTTTTCCATCTTTGATGACCACGGCGGTCACCGACCAAGACCAATTGGTGTTCCCATCCATCACGACGCTCCTTTTGCTCCGTATGCGGAGCTTATTCTACAATATATTCCTTAAACCGTCCGCGGAGCTTTTCGTCCAGAAGGGCGACCACCCGCACGCCGTTGTCCAGATACTCCACGTCCTCCACGGCGGAGGCGGCGTAAAGCTGGGCGATCAGTCCCTGCTTGTTCATAGGGATCATCAAGACGCACATCCGCTTGCCGCCGAGAGCCAGCAGCTCCAGCTTGTCTACCAGATCGGGAACTCCTCTGCCGTCCAGCGCGGAGATGGCGACCACGTTTTCTCTGCCTCGCAGTCTGGCAAGTGCTTGCGCCGATTCGGTGGAAACGTCGCACTTGTTGAAGACGTAGAGGATGGGCTTATCCGCCGCGCCCAGATCGTACAGGAGCTTTTCGGTGACCTCCAGCTGGCTGTCTGCCTCGGGGTCGGAGGCGTCCACCAGAATCAGGATCGCGTCGGCAAACTTCGCCTCCTCCAGCGTACTGCGGAAGGCGCGAATCAGATGGTGGGGCAGATTGCGGATGAAGCCGACGGTATCGGTGAGCAGGATCTCCCGCCCGCTGGGGAGGGAAAATTTTCGGGTGGTGGGATCGAGAGTGGCAAAGAGCTTGTTCTCGGCCAGGATGCCCGCATCGGTGAGGCGGTTCAGCAGCGTGGACTTACCTGCGTTGGTATAGCCTACGATCGCTACCTTCAGGATGCCCGAACGCTCCCGCTTGGCGCGCTGCACCTGACGGTTAGCGTCCATCTCGGCGATCTGCGCCTCCAGCGCGGCGATCCGTCGCTGCACGTGACGGCGGTCGGTCTCCAACTTGCTCTCACCGGGACCGCGGGTTCCGATACCGCCGCCCAGACGGGACAGCTCGGTGCCGCGACCGATCAGTCGGGGGACGGCATAGCGAAGCTGTGCCAGCTCGACCTGCAGCTTACCCTCGCCCGTGACGGCGTGGAGGGCGAAGATGTCCAGAATCAGCATGGAGCGGTCGATGACCCGCACCTCGAAATCGTCCTTGCCGTCCTCCAGCGCGTTTTCGATATTCTTGATCTGGGCGGGAGACAGCTCGCAGTCAAAGACCACCAGACGAATGTCGTTGGCCTGGCAAAGCTCCTTGATCTCCTCCAGCTTGCCGGTGCCGATATAGGTGGCGGCGACGGGTGTCTGCCGCTGCTGGACGACCTGCGCAAACAGCGTTCCGCCTGCGGTCTCCAGTAATTTTTCCAGCTCGTCCAGCGACACGGCGGCTTCCTTCTGATCCATGTCGGGGGTGATCACCGACACCAGTACTGCGCGAGGTGCCTCCTCCGAGCGAAAGATGTTCGTTTGTTCCATATAGTCCTTTCTCCGTTGAGGGGCGCATGGCACACTCAACAGATCTCGTTTTTCAAATAAAATTCGATGGCGCTGTTGCCGGAAAGCGACTCCAGCAGCGCCGTTTTCATCGCCTTGGGCAGATAGCGCTTGCCGTCGGGATTGCGGGGATAGGACAGTGCCTGTGCAAGAGGATTGCGCGGATCGGTCAGCAGTGCCTTGGCAAACAGCTTTGCCGCGCGGCGGTCGGCATCGCGAAAGGTCGCTTCCATGTCGTCGGGATCGATCTTGCAATCGGCAAAAAACCACGGAAAACGCTCGGTCAGATGCCCTGCCAGCGCGGGCAACAGCGCACCCTTTTTCTCCCGTTCCGCAACCTGACGCAGATAGGTCAGATTGTCCATGCACACGGCGACCTCCTCGTTAGACAGCTCCAAGCGTTCTTTGCTAAGCAGCACCCAAAACGCCTCGCCCATGGCGCGGGCAAGGGCTTCGTCGGTATTCAGCTTTTCCGCCCGCATCCGCAGATATTCCTCTGCCGCCCGCAGATCGGTACGCTCTAATTCTTCCAGATACAGATCTCGCGTAAACAATGCCATATCAGTTCCCTCTTTCGATAAAAATGCCGCCAAGTCCTGCCTTTTCCGCACGGTGGAGCAGCTCGATATCCTTCAGCTCCGCCGAACGGCAGCGGATAAATTCTACGCCCGCCAGATCGACCACCGCTCTGCCGAACTCTTTTCCGTAATCGTCCACCTGCAGAAGCGTCACCGACGTGTCGGTGTAACCCTCCACAAAGCCGGTGAAATTCACGTCGCGGTTGAACATCACCAGCGTCTGATGAGACTGAGCGTAGGATAGCAGATCAAAGAGCGGCGTGCCCTCCGTCGAGGGGATGGTTCGCTTCTTCTGCCCCTTCAGATGGGCAAGCTTCAATATCTTTGCGCTATAGGGACGATCCTCGCTGACGCTGAAAACGGTATCGCCCGCCACCACGGCAAAGCCGTCCTCCTCTCCGCCGGGAGAAAGAAGGTTCAGCAGCAGATCGCTCTCGTCCACGTCCAGCAGATAGCCCAGCAAAAAGGCGTCCCGGGCAAGATCGTCGCAATAGACCGAAACGATCGCCTCTTCATCGGTCAGCGGCTCCAGAAGCCGCCGGATCTCGTTGTTCATCGTATATCACCTCGCAAAATAGCAAAAGAGCGAGAGGGCATAGATCTGCACTCTCGCTCTGATAGGCATGGTTATCCGAATTACTTGGACGCACCAGCCAGACGACGCTTAAACTTGTCCACACGTCCGCCTGCATCGACAAACTTCTGCTTGCCGGTGAAGAAGGGATGGCACTTGGAGCAAATTTCAACGTTCATATCGCCCTTGGTAGAATGGGTCTTGATCTCGGCGCCACAAGCACAT
>CAZFJJ010000082.1:0-8001 GCA_964519075.1 uncultured Lachnospiraceae bacterium | reverse complement strand
GGCATGATCTGCAACGCCATGTCCTTGAAGGCGCAGGTGGGACCGTGCCACAGCTCCAGCACCGATACGCCCTTGCGGAGCGCGTGGATGCCGGTGGGAGCGGGAACGAAGCGATCACCGTAGGCCACCTTACAGTCGGTCAGGAGCTCTTCCTCGGTGTAGTCGGTGAGATAGAGGGAGAGGAGCTTCGCCGCACGCTCGGGATAGGAGAGGGGGAGCAGAGCGGCAAGATCTGCTTCAGTGAGCGTGGGCAGACGCTCGGGCAAATACAGTCCGCCGTCGGGCGCAATGCCGCGCAAGATCGCTTCGGATGCTTTCACGGGGGCGGAAGCTCCGCGGGAGCTGATATAGTGGATGTGATTCATTGGTGAGTACCTCGCAGTTGCAGATTGTTGCGGCGATCAGCGAACAGCCGCGATGATAAGATCGGCAATCTCGTCGAGAGATTTGCCGTTGGTGTCAATTTTTACAGTATCAAGATGATCGTAAAGCGCAAGATAAGCCGTTGCGCGATCAATGACGTCGGGAGTGCGTATGCCGGTATTGCAGTCCTTCCGAAGCCGTTCGGTCACCGTTTCGGGGGAAGCGATGAGGGAAAATGCGTGGACGGTGCAATCCACGCCCGCTGCTGCCTGCGTGGCATTTTCGATGACCTCGGGGAGATGCATCACCCATCCGAAGATCACGTACTCATACGCTGAGCAGTGTAGGAAGGAGGAGAGCAGATAACGGATGTTGCCGTTTACCATTGCCTTCGTTTCGTCGGTGACGGTGAAGGGATTGGCATCCCAGCACCAATCGCCGTCCAAAAAGACGGAGGGACTAAGCTTCTCCTTCAATTTTTGACAAACGGCTGTTTTGCCCACGCCCATGGTTCCACCGATGAGAATCAGATGCTTCATACCGTCGCGCCGAAGACGATGTCCCGCTGAACGGGCGTATAGAAGAGACGCTTGATCTCTTCCCGATCGGATGTGAGAGACAAAATCCACATCAGCTTGGTAGTCACCGCCTCGATGGTCATATCATAGGCCTCGATGAGATCGTAGGTCTCCTTCACCCGATAGCCTACCTCGTAGACCCCCATGTCGCTGCCCTCGTGGGGGACTTGGGTGGTCATCACGATGGTCTTGCCCGCGTCGAGAAAATCGCGGATCGCCTCGGTGAAGTCGGCATCGTCGTAGCAGGGAAGCCCGCCCACGCCGAAGGACTCGATGACCAGTGCGTCGTAGTGAGCCTTCAAATAGCCGAAGATGGAGGGATCCATGCCCGGAATCAGCTTGAGCACGAAAACCTTCGGATTCAGCGTGTGATAGAAGATGGGCTCGCCCGTGATCTTCTCTTCAATATAATAGTAGATCACGCCCTCGCGGATGCGGGCGATCTCGGGAAAGTCGATGGAGGAGAAGGCGTTGTAGGACTTGGTACGGGTCTTCTTGGCGCGGGTGCCCAGGATGACCTTGTGATCGAAGACGATGTGTACTCCCGACGCGCGATCGTCGCAGGCGTAGCGGAAGGCAGAAATGAGATTGCCACGGGCGTCGGTGTCGCGGGAATAGATGGACTTTTGCGAGCCGGTGAGCACCACCGGCTTTTTGCCGTTCTGGATCAGATAGGACAGCGCGGCGGCGGTGTACGCCATGGTGTCGGTGCCGTGGGTGACCACAAATCCGTCATAATCGCCGTAGTGATCCTCCACCGCCTTAGCGATGGCAAGCCATTCGGGATAGCGGAGATTGGTGCTGTCCAGATTGCAGACCTGAAGGGTGTCCACCGTGCAGAGCGCAGCCACCTCGGGGACGAAGGTCAGCAGCTCTTGGGAGGTGATCCGGGGAACCAGCCCGTTTGCGGTTGCCTTGGAGGCGATGGTACCGCCGGTGGCAAGCAGTAAAATCTTTTTCATAGGGGAAATCCTTTCCTTATATATGTAGGAGAGGGAATCAGAACGAAATCCTTTGCCGCGCGAAAAAGTCGGCGGCGTTTTGATAGAACAGTTTATGTAACAGCTCTTGCGACCAACCGTAGCCTCGGAGATAGTCGGCCAGCGCGGGAATATCGCGGATCGAGGAGACGCCTTCGGGCGTGGTGTCGATGCCGTCCCAATCGGCGCCGATGGCAATGTGATCCTCGCCGCCCAGCGAGAGATAATGCTCTAAATGACGGCGGATGGTCTCCATGGTGCATTCTCCGTCCGACAGATGGGGCGGACAGAAGGACAGCCCCACGATGCCGCCCGATGCCATGATCTCCGCAAAGTATTCGTCGGGGAGATTTCGTCCGTGGGGATGGATCGAACGGGCACAGGAATGGCTGGCGATCACGGTTTTTTCTTTGCGAGCGGCGATTTTCAGAATCTCTTTTGCCATCTCGTCGGAGGCGTGGGAGAGATCGGGGGTAATGCCGCAATCCAATGCGCGGCAGATGACCTCTCCACCGAAGGAAGTCAGACCGTGGTGGGTATCCCATGCGCCGCCGATGAGATTATCGCCCGCCCAGACGGGATTCATCAGCTTCACGCCTGCTTCTGCCAGTTCATCGACCCGTTCGATGCGGTCGCCGATGAGACTGCCGTTTTCTACGGCTAAAATAGCACCGAAACGCTCGGGCAGGTCGGACAGTGCGTCCAGATGTCTGCGGCACTTCCAAAAAATACCGTAGGCTTCGTCAGCAGACAGAGAAGGGTAGCTGAATACCGCCAGCACCTGTACGTAGTGTTCAAATGGGTGATCGGCAAGATCTACCATCATTTGGCTGCCCGTCAGCGATTTGCGCTCCTTGGTAACGAGGGGGAGCGTGTCACAGTGGAGATCAAAGTATTTCATAGAACCTCACTCCGTCAGCCTCGGAAGGCGGCAGGATAATAGCGAATGGTCAGCGCCGTCCATTGCTCGACGGCATCGGTGAATGCTTCCACAGGAGCCATATACACCTCGGCCACGTCCAGACGGGGCTTTTTCGTGCTGCCCGTGCGGCGGATGTATTCCTTGGCGGCGAAGAGCAGATGCTCCCGCTTGGCGGCGTTGACCGCCGCTGCGGGTCTGCCGAAACGGCGGATCTGATCGCCCTCGGTACGCCCCTTGACCTCCACGAACAGGAGGGTGGCGTCGTTCTCGGCAACAAGATCGATCTCGCCGCCTCTCACGGTGAAGCCCCGCTCGACGATGGTATATCCCTGTGCCGTCAGATAATCGGCGACGGCTGTCTCGCAGAATCTGCCGATGCCCCGACGGTCTGCTGGAGAAGGGTGATAGGTACTCATTTGTTCAAAAATTTTAGAAAAGACCTACGGTGGATGGGAGAGGGACCCAGCTCCCGTACCAGATTCATGTGGAGAGGAGTAGGGTAGCCCTTGTGCTTTTCCAGCTGATACTGAGGGTATTCCTTGGCAAGCTCCGCCATTACGCGGTCACGGCTGACCTTCGCCAGAATGGACGCGGCGGCGATGGACATGGAAAGTGCGTCGCCCTTCACCACGGTTTTAGTGTCCATGGGGAACTCCCGCGCCACGTTGCCGTCCACCAGCACCATGTCGGGGGTGGGGGAGAGCATCGCCACGGCGCGGCGCATGGCCAACTGGGAGGCGTTCAGGATGTTCAGCTCGTCGATCTCCTCGGGAGTCGCGTAGGCGATGCCGTAGGAGAGAGCCTCCTTGCAGATCACGTCAAACAGCGCTTCCCGCTTTTTTTCGGTGAGTTTTTTGGAGTCGTTGAGTCCGTCGATCACAAGCCCCATAGGCAGGATCACGGCGGCGGCGTAAACGGGACCTGCCAGCGGCCCGCGTCCCGCCTCGTCGGTGCCTGCGATAACGGTATAGCCTGCCTCCAGAGCGGAGGCTTCGTATTCGTAAGTGGGCATATTATACCTCCGGGGGAACTTCCAGACTGATGCGTCCGATCTTCACGCCGCGGAATTCGTCCAGCAGCATATTGGCGGTGCGGTCGTAGTCGATCTCGCCGCCGCGGACGAGAAATCCGCGCTTTCTGCCGATCAGCTCGAACAGCTCCCAGTCCTCCAGACCGTCCCAGTCCTCGGGGGTGAGCTTGTAGCGCTCGGCAAGGGCGCCCGGCGCGATCTTCCGCAGTCTGCCGCAGAGGATCACCGCCATCTCGTCCAGATTCAGCACGTCGTCCTTGATGGCACCGGTGAGTGCTAGGTTTTGACCAACGATCTCATCCTCGAACTTAGGCCACAGCACGCCGGGCATATCCAGCAGCTCGATGCCGTAGGGGGTCTTCACCCATTGCTTGTCAACGGTGACGCCGGGGCGGTTTTCCACCTTCGCCTTTTTGGTGCCCGAGCAGGCGTTGATGAAGGAGGATTTTCCCACGTTAGGGATGCCCACCACCATGGCGCGCAGCGCCTTGCCCTGCATTCCCTTGGCCTCGTAGCGAGCCAGTT
This sequence comes from uncultured Lachnospiraceae bacterium, assembly GCA_964519075.1. Taxonomy (GTDB): domain Bacteria; phylum Bacillota; class Clostridia; order Oscillospirales; family CAG-272; genus CAKSQF01. The sequence goes on along the minus strand of CAZFJJ010000082.1, from coordinate 3,603 downwards.
TGTCAGCCATCAGCTCGCGGACGGCGGGAACGATGCCGTCCATGCCGTTTTTGGAGATAAAGTCGCAGAGCAGACAGGGAATGCCCTTTTCGGCGTAGTAAGCCTTCCACCGCGCGTTGACGGTGGGATTGGCCATCCCCGCCTTGCTCAGCAGCACCAGACGGGGCTTGTTTTTACAAATGCGATCCACCTCGGGGTTTTTCGAAGAAATCGGGATGCGGGCGTCGAGGATCTCGATCACCAGATCCACCAGCGGCAGACACTCCGCCATCATGCGGCGAGTTTTTGCCATATGCCCGGGGAACCATTGGATAATATTGGAAGGCATGGCTTCCTCCTTGTGTTTTTTTGAATTAGTCTACCGTGCCGAACCGATCCAAAGGGGAGAGGCGAACCAGCACCCGCCCCACGATGTGACGCTCGTCGATATAGCCCAGCGAGCGGCTGTCCTGAGAATTGTTGCGGTTATCGCCCAAAACGAAGATCTTTCCCTCGGGCACTGTATCCTCCCAGATGCCGTTGGCATCGGTACCGGCAAGCGTGAAGGCGTGATTGGCCATGGGCGAGCCTTCGATATGATTGACGTAGTCTTCCTCCAGCAAAACGCCGTCCACCCAGATCTGCCAGGTCTCGAAATTGATCTTGATGTGCTGTCCCTCGGTGGCAATGACCCGCTTGACCAACGGCTCGCGGGTGTTGCGGGGCAGCTGGATGATCACGATGTCGCCGTATTCGGGGGTATAGAACAGTCCCGAGATCAGCAGAACGTCGTAGTTGTCGGTACTGGTGTAGATCGTTTCGGATGCACCGGTCGGCTGACCGATCAGAGTGGGGTACATGGAGCTGCCGATGACGGGGGAGTGGCGCACGCCCAGCGTCATCAGGAGAAGAACGGTTACCAGCGCAACGCCGATCAGCTCTATCCAGTCAAAGAGGAAGGAGGTGCTGGCGCGCAGCTTCAGCGACACGTTGCGGGCGGCGGCAATCGTCCCGGGTGACTGCTTGGAGGTCATAAGCTCCATCAGCTCTTCACCGCGGGCGAGGTGCAGACCGGTTTTGGCGGCGGTCTCCTCGCAGAAGGTCGCAGGGCCTTTCACCTCGGCACGGCTGGAATACAGGAAGAAGGGAACTGCGTCGGCAGTATGCGTCCGCACGCGGAGGGGCGTAGGATGGTCGGGCAGAACCAGGATCTTAAATTCGTCCTTGGAGGTCAGCAGATATTCGTAAACAGGACGCAGTAGCTCGGCGTCGATCTTCTCTATGCAGGCGACCTTGTTCTCTGTCTCACCCCGATGACCGCATTCGTCAGGGCCTTCCACGTGGACGTAAACGTAGTCCTGCCCCCGCTTGAAGGCGTCGATGGCGGCGTCAGCCTTGCCCTTGTAATTGGTGTGGAAGTTGCCGGTAGCACCCTCCACGTCGATGGATTCCATCCCTGCGCAGATGGCGATGCCCTTGATCAGGTCAACGGCAGAGATGACCGAAGCCTTCAGCCCCCATTTTTCCCCGAAGGAGGGAAGAGCAGGCTTGGTTCCCGCACTCCAGAGCCAAATGGAGTTGGCGGGGCGCAGACCGCGTGCGCGGCGCGCCTCGTTGATGGGATGATGGTTGAGGATATCGTAGGATGCTCGCATCAGTGCGTAGTAGGGGTAGCCGTCCTGCTCGGGATCGGTGGTCAGGTGAGGTCCGATGACCTGCCCCAGAATGTCGTGTGGACGGGTGAAGTCGATGGGGGTGGGTGCGTTGTCCCAAAGCAGGCAGTGACGGTAGGAGATGCCGGTGTAGAAGTGGCGGTCACCGCCGCCAAGGGCTTCTTCCACAGCCTTGATCAACTCGTTCGCCTCTTCGGTAGTGATCTCGTCCGCCGAGTGATCGAGAATAGTGCGCTCGTCGTAGTCGATGCCTTCTTCCTCGGAAAGTGTGACTACGTTGCAACGGATGGCGGTCATGGTTTCGGTCATAGAGAGACCGATGGACATCGCCTCCAGCGGGGAGCGACCGTGGGAGTAGATCTTGGGATCGTAGGACATGACGGCAAGATTAGCGGTGTCGCTTTCGGGCACCATCCCCTCGGGGACGTTGCAGACCGTGCCGGTCATGGAGCGGGCGCAGAGGTAGTCCATACAGGGCTTGTCGGCAGCCTCCATGGGGGAGCGGCCGCCCAGTGCTTCTATTTTTTCGTCAGCCATGCCGTCGCACAGCAGAACCAGATATTTCAAAGTAAAAACCTCTTTTCAAAGCAGGATTTTCGTAAGGATGGGTGATTCTTCCGAAAATGAGAATATTCCTCATTATTATAACACAAATGAAGAAAAAAGTAAACTGCTTTCGTGAAATTTTGACGGCCAAAGAAAAAGTTTTTGCAAAGTGTAGTGAAATGGCGAAGGTTCCGAAATGGTTTTGGTGATAATAAAAAATCCGCTCCCGAAGGAGCGGATTCAACAACGCCACATTTGTAGGGAATGGCGTCCTCTGTCGGTTTGTTTGGGAGAGCAGCAGAAAATGCTATTTCAAAATCGGTGCGGTTCCACCGTTGTAAAAATAATACGATTTATTATTTCCCAAAAATCTTTGTGTGAGTATCAGAATCGGAGCGAAAGCGGACAGTTCTTCTTTACAGCATCGATAAACAGTACGAATCTCGTAGTCAATTTCAACCTGCTCCACCGCAAGGCATCCATATTGAATCAGAAAGTCAAGTACTTCATTCGCCTTATTCTCGTCGATTTTCAATTTATCCGCAAACGGCTTAATGGTGAATTGACTATACGGATGACGGCAAAGCAATACCATCGCATCAAATATTGTACGATCTGAGAGAAACTTAAAAAATGTGCACAGATCAGTACTGTTTGCTAAAAGTTTATTCGACATTGGTATTTGAGGAATCAGCATGAAGTATGGATTTCTGCTGTCTACACCAACAAGAGTATATCCTTCGCCATTGTGAAATTCCGATAGGATCTGCATATCCGGAGATTTGTTATCCTCGCGGATGGTAATCAGTTTATGTTTGTCGGTTGATTGACCGAAAAGTGCGATCTGTATATTCCAACAAAGATGATAGAGGTAATCCAATTTTTCGTTGTATGGCGTGTCCATGATCTTCGTCGCCAGCGCTTCTTCTACTTCCATATAATCAGTTGCTTTCCTGCCGAATAACCTATCAATCGACACCTCAAAGAAGTCGGCAATGCTGGGCAGAAGCGCGCAGTCGGGGGCACCGCCCTTCTCCCATTTGGACACCGCCTGCGCGGATACACCCACATAGTCGGCGAGTTCTTCTTGAGTCACGTTCTTTTCCTTCCGCAATGCGGCAATGGTGCTGCCCATCGTTTCGATACTCATATATAAATCTCCTTATAGTTCAAATATTTATCCGAAGCACCGTTCTGTCTGCGCGCCGACTTGCACAACTGCTTCTTGACTATCTTTATTATAGCACAATCCTCAGTTGATTGCAATGGAGGCGATTTTGACAAAATCAACCGTGGGTTGAGCGATTGGGGTTGATGCCGTAGGGCGGGGGGGGGGGGGCGCGGCGGCGGGGGTTGGGGGGTGGGGGTTTGTATTGCAGTGGGAGGCGGAAATGGTTGTAATGGA
>CAZFJJ010000081.1:0-8053 GCA_964519075.1 uncultured Lachnospiraceae bacterium | reverse complement strand
AGGTAGAGGTGGATCAGACCCTGCAAACCCGGTATCCGGGGCTGTATATCATCGGCGACGGCAGCGGCATCACCCACTCCCTCTCTCACGCCTCCGCCAGCGGCGTTCACGTGGCAAGAAAGATCGCCGCGCGGTAAGATACGATTCCGATCAATCCGGTTGACGAGCGCACCGACGGTTATGATAGAACACATACAATCATATATGCCTGAACAGGCTCCCAAAAACTCAGGAGGTACGATAATGAAACAGTACGAAAACGTGGTGGTCTTCGATCACCCGCTGATCCGCCACAAGATCGCCATCCTGCGGGATGAGAAGACCAGCATGAAGGAATTCCGCGAGTTGGTGGAGGAGATCACCACCCTTATGACCTACGAATGCCTGAAAGAGGGCGTTCCCACCACCGAGATCACGATCAAAACGCCGCTGGAGACCTGCACCCAGCAGGTGGTCAAGGACAATGCCATCGCCATCGTGCCTATCCTGCGGGCAGGGCTGGGGATGGTCAACGGCATCCATGTGCTCTTCCCTTCCGCCAGAGTCGGTCACATCGGTATGTACCGCAACGAGGAGACGCTGGAGCCCTGCGAATATTACTGCAAGCTGCCCGACGGCATCGAGGACAAGCTGGTGCTGGTGGTGGATCCCATGCTTGCCACCGGAGGCAGTGCCTGTGACGCAATCTCCCTTCTGAAAAAGCGAGGCTGCAAGACCATCAAGTTTATGGCCATCATCGGCGCACCCGAGGGAGTTGCCCGCGTGGCGGAGACCCATCCCGACGTGAGCATTTACGTCTCCACCATGGATCGATGCCTCAACGAGAACGGCTATATCCTGCCCGGTCTGGGCGATGCGGGCGACCGACTGTTCGGAACAAAATAAGGAGCCCTCCGACCGCCATTCCCTTACCGCACAAACGACGCACCCCCTTTGGTTGTACCAACAGCCAAAGGGGGCGCGTCGTTATTCTATTATTCTCGCGGTGGAGGGAGATGCGCGTTACCGCACTCGGAGCTTCCGCTTGCGGATCAGGAGCACGCAGACGGTGACCGATCCGCCTGCCAGTACACCGACCGTACCCAGGACGATGACCGTGATGCGCTCGCCATCGCTTTCGTCCGCATCGGTGGGAGGCGCGGCGGGAGCGTCGGCGGACGTTGTGGGGACGGTAATCAGTGCGGGCGTCGTAATCGGAGTGGTGATCACGGGATCGGTAGTGGGCGCCTCGGTGATCGCGGGCTCGGTGATCACGGGCTCGGTGGTCACGGGCTCGGTGATCGCGGGCTCGGTGGTCACGGGCTCGGTGATCGCGGGCTCGGTGGCGGGCGGCGGCAGTACCGTCATCCCGTAGGCGCAAGCGTCACATTCGCCGTTGCCGTTGCCGTCGGCGTGGACGGCAACATCCCATCGCTCGCCGCAGACCGTGCAGGCGCGCCAATGCCGATCCGCATCGACCGACCATTGGGCGGAAACCGAATGACTGCCGTAGGTGGTAGAATTCCAGATTGCGGTACCGATCCGGTCGCAATGGGCGCAGTCGTAATAGTATTGCTTTGCGCTCTTGCAATCAGCACCCGAGCCGGACACCAGATGCGCGTCGTCGGCGACCTTCTGCGTGAAGCTGTGGCTTCCCACCGTCGTGCCGGTATAGTACTTCTCTGCTATACTGCTATCCTCAGCACTTGCCGCACAGCGGGAGCAGGCGTAATAGTATTCGTTATACGTCTGACAGGTCGTCCCTGCGCGCTTCAGATAGGCGGACTCCATTCGCTTGGCGGTATAATCGTGCCCCTTGGCGGGAATCACCACGCTGTCCCGATCGGTGATCTCGGTATTGGCAGATGAATCTGCGAACCATTTGCCGCAGGAGCATTTATAATACGCTATGTTGCCCGCCGCCTCGCAGGCCGCATCCTGCGCCGTGACCGCGGTCAGCTTTTGGTGGGTACAGGTGACGTTGATCTCCAGGACGAACTCTCTGCCCAGATGGGAGTAGCGGTAGGAATATCCACCCAGCAATCCCAAGGATTTTGCGATATCCGAAAAATGCTGATTCAGCCATTTGACAAACTCATCCATGTTTTCGGTAATATACACGCTGGTCTTCAGGTCGCCCGCCTTCAGTCGGTCGGCGATCTCGTTAGCGGAATAAGTATTGCCCTGCAGGCCACCCATTACGTTGAAATATTGGGCTTCCGTCGAATCACACGCCGGCAGCTCGTATGCGGGCGTATCAAAAATGTGATCCTCCTGCATGGCAGCATCGGTCAGATTGAAATAGGCGTGATAAGTATGCTTTTCCTGGTCGTCCCAAGTAACGTCGGCGTGGTAATAATTTCCATCAATCCGCACCAGATTCCAGGCGTGGTTGACCCGTTTTCCCGTGTCGGGATTTTCGTAAACGCCGGTCACAACGAAGGATTGGATCCCCGCGCGCTGCAGAAGATACTGGAACGCCTCGGCATATCCCTCGCAGACCGCCTCGCCCTCCACCAGGGCACCGTAGGAATTGTGTGCGTTGGCGGTAGAGGTATAGGTGACCGACTGCGCCAACCTGTCGTGCAAAGCCAGCTCCTTCTCGAAATCGCTCATGGAGTCGTCCAGACAGGCTAAATATTCACTCACGGTATTCTCAAACTCGCGCTGAGCCTGCACAAGCTCGCTGCCCGACATGGTATAGTACAATTGAACGCTGTAAACGGTGACCGCGTTATATACGTAAGTGTAGCTTCCACTCAGCCAAAAATGCTCGGTATGGTCTCTCGTATACGCTTCAAATACCATCAGCAGTTCGTCTGCAGACAGAGGATTCTTACCATTGTATACGGTAATCTCATCTTCAGACACCGATACTCCTCGGACGATCTGATCGTATGCGTATAAAAGTGCTTTGGAATTGGGCTCCTTGGACAGCGCGTATCTGCCGTAATAGTCCACGGTCGTAGATGAAGCGGAGATTTCCACCCCGGCTGAAGCCAGCCATACGCTCAACAGCGTGATCAGTACAAGAAGAAAGCAGCGCAAAGACCAAACGCGTCGTTTCATTTCCGATCCTCCCTAAAATGGTTAATATCATAATTTTTATTGTAGCACATGTATACCCGAAAATCAATAGATTCCATTCATTTTTCTTACATCAGCGGTATTTCCTTCGGATATTCATTATCGTCGAGCGTATGCGTAAAAAATCCGTCAATTCGATTGACAACCGACCCAAAGTCTGCTATAATAAGGCAGATGCTCTCTTACAAGGGGGCGAAATCACAAATACAAGGAGTGTATACCAATGGGCTTTTTAACCGGAAAAACAGCAATTATCACGGGTGCGGGCTACGCCGCGCTGAAGGACGGCAGATGCGGCTCGATCGGCTACGGCATCGCTACCGCATACGCGAAGGAAGGCGCGAACCTGGTCATCACCGGACGGAACGTCGCTAAACTGGAGAAGGCAAAGGAAGAGCTGGAGAAGCTCTACGGCATCAAGGTGCTGGCGCTGGCCGCCGACATCGCAGCAGGCACCGACAACGAGGCTACCGCCAAGGGCGTTGCTGAGGCGGCAATGAAGGAATTCGGCAGAATCGACGTGCTGATCAACAACGCACAGGCATCCGCTTCGGGCGTGGCAATCCAGGATCACACCACCGAGCAGTTCGATCTGGCGATGTATTCGGGTCTGTACGCTACCTTCTACTACATGAAGGCGTGCTACCCCTATCTGAAGGAGACCAAGGGCTCTATCATCAACTTTGCTTCCGGCGCAGGTCTGTTCGGCAACTACGGACAGTGCTCCTACGCAGCGGCGAAGGAAGGCATCCGCGGTCTGTCCCGCGTAGCCGCTACCGAGTGGGCGAAGGACGGCATCAACACCAACGTAGTTTGCCCTCTGGCTTGGACTGCACAGCTTGAAAACTTCCAGCTGGCTTATCCCGAGGCGTTCAAAGCAAACGTCAAGATGCCCCCCGCAGGTCACTACGGCGACTCCGAGCTGGAGATCGGCAGAGTTTGCGTACAGTTGGCCAATCCCGACTTCAAGTATATGAACGGCGAGACCCTGACCCTGGAAGGCGGCATGGGACTGCGTCCTTAAGTTGATTCCCGATTCAAAAAGCACCCCGCGGGGTGCTTTTTGTCATGTTATTCTGCTCTTTCGTCACCCATGAAGAAGACGGCGACCGGTCCGATGCCGCAGTGGGATACCAGAACGGGGCCAAGCGGATAAACGAGAAGCTTATCTTTGAGGTGCGGGAACTGCTCTAAAATCATGTCGCGCACAATCTGCGCATCCTCCTCTGCATCCGCGTGGCCGATGATGCACTTTTCGCTATGGTCAACACCGTTCGTCGCATGATCCAGCATCTCTTGCACCAGCGCCTTCATAGCGTGCTTTTTGCCGCGCACCTTTTTGTGGGCGGTCAGACGTCCGCCGTGATCCAGTCGGATCACGGGACAGATGCCCAAAACGGTAGCAATCTTGGCCGATGCGCCTGAGATTCTGCCGCCGCGGCGCAGCGTGGTCAGATCGGTCACGTAGAAGCAATGATGCACCGAGGTACCGTTTTGGCGGATCCAATCGGCAATCTCCTCCATGCTGCAGCCTGCGTCGCGCAGATCGGCAGCCCGATGGACGAGTAATCCATAGCCAAAGGAGCCCGCCATCGAGTCCAGCACAATCAGCTTGCGGTGAGGAAACTCCTCCCGCAAAACCTTTGCCGCCTCAACGGCGTTGTACACCGAGGGAGTAAGCCCTGACGCGAAGGCGATATGCAGCACGTCGCCCTTTTCCAGCAGGGCGCGGAAATATTCGGTATAGCGATAGGCGTTCACCTGAGTGGTGGTGGAGAACTTCCCTGCCCGCAGCTGTGCGTAAAACGCTTCCCGCGCGCCCGGCGTTCTGCCCATGTCGTCAAACTGCTCTTTTCCGTCGATGGAATAGGAATAAAAGATCGTCGAGATGTCTCTGCCGCTGATCACATCAAAGGGAAGGTCGGCGGTGGATTCGCAGGAAAGTTGGAAATTTGCACTCGTAGTGCTGATAAAATAAGTTCTGTCTTGCATTTTTCGTATTCCTTTTTCAGATGATTTATACTCGTTCGTCTCCCATGTAGAAGAGCGCCACCGTACCGGGACCGCAATGGGAAGCGATGATCGTACCGATGTCGTAGACCTGCACCTTGCCCTTTAAGTTGGGGAAGGTGGATTCAACCGCCGCTTTGGTGGTTTGGGCATCCTCGGGCGCATTGGCGTGGCTGACGTAGCATTTGCCGGAGTAGTTGAGATCACCATCCAGGTGATCCAACATGGTCTGCACCGTGGCCGATACTGCGTTTGCTTTGCCTCGCACCTTACCGTCAGCTACGATGTGACCGGTGTCGTTGAGCCGCAGCGTGGGGCAGATGCCCAGTACCGTTGCAATTGCCGCAGTAGGACCGGATACCCGTCCGCCGCGGCGAAGCATGGTCAGATCGGTAACGAAGAAATTGTGATGTACCTTTTGGCGAATAGAAAGCAGCCATTCCTCCACCGATTCGGCTTCCTCTCCGCAGTCGCGCAGATCGGCTGCAATGTCAACCAGCATTCCGTAGCCCGACGAGCTACAGGTGGAATCCACCACGATCAGACGGCGGTCGGGGTATTCTTCTGCCAGCATTTTGGCCGCCTCCACAGCGTTGTCTACAGAGGGGGTCATTCCCGAGCCGAAGGCAATGTGCAGCACGTCGCCCTTCTCCAGAAGGGGGCGGAAATACTCCAGATAGCGATAGGTGTTGATCTGCGAAGTGGTGGGCTTCTTACCGTCTGCGATCAGATCGTAAAACTGCTTGCGGGCAGACTCGTCTCTGCCCATGTCATCCTCGTATTCCACGCCGTCCACCGAGTAAGTATAAAAAAGCACAGAGATGTCTCTGCCGCTGACGTAGGCGTAAGGCAGGTCAACGGTAGACTCACAGGACAATTGAAACTTTTCGTTCATATCGAAGCTCCTTGATTTCCGTAATTTAGCGGCCTGCACTTCTGCAGACCGCCGCGTTCTGTATAGATTATACTATTATCTCCTCCAAAACTCAACCTACTCTCGGTCTACTAAGGTAACGAGATTGAATCCGCAGAGTAGAGTTCGGGAGATCCAACTCTACTGTGAGTAGAGTTGCTGTTTTGCGGCGGTAAATTTGCCGTTTTTATTGCTTTTTGCCCCAAAACCTGCCATTCGCCTCGTATCGACGCAGCTCGGTGAGATAATTCTCCGGGCGGTGGGCGTCGATGCGAGTGTACCGTCCCCGCTCGCCGATCTCCAGCATCATCCCTACGTGGGTGAAGCCCAACCAGACCGGCGGCAGGTGAGTGACGACGTCCTCCGGATTGCGAATGACGGTAAAATGCTCCCATCGGGCGCGGAGCTTGCGGGAAGGAATCCCGAACACCACTCGCGGACAACCAAAGCCCCAGCCCTCCAGCGACTCCCGCAGGTCTGGGCGACTTTGCCAAACGTATTCGTGGCAGAGCACCGCCAGCGCCGCGCCGTGGGAGTAGCCCGAGATCACTATCCTCTGCACGTCAGGATCCATAATGTCGGCGGCGACGTAGTCTTCCACGGTCTTCCACACCTTCAGAAAGCCGCGGTGCGCGTACCAGGTAGGGCTTCCCTCCCGCCGATATGCCTTCGCGGGGAAACTGAGATTGTTCTTCCAATCGGTCTCGCCGTCCGACCCTGCGAAGTATACGTAGAGCGTCGAGCCCACGCGGCGAAGCGCAAAGTCGGCGGAGTTTTGCACGTGCGTGTACACGGTGTGGAGCGTGCGGGATAAGAGCGTACTGAGATTCATCCTGTGCCTCCCGATGGTTATGGTACAGTATATGCGGGGAGGAGGAATAGACGTGCAAACAGACGGAAAGCGGTGCGCTTCCGTCTGTCTCGAATCATATCTTATAGAGATACCCTTCCATATCGAAGCACTCCAGCAGCGAGTCCTTCTTCAGATACAGAGGATGGTGGGGGTGTCCCTTCACCGAGGGCTTGCCTGCGTGGTACCAGATGGCACCGTACTCGTTGCCGATCTCTACCATATCAGCAAGACAGCGCTTTAAGTAATCGCGCTTCTCCACGATGGTCCCCCACGCCGCCCAGATCGCCGGATATTTGCCGCTGCGTTCCAGGATCCAACGGAAGGCGAGCATATTCTCCCGATGGAGCGCTACGTTCAGCGTGTGATCCATGTGGTCGGGATTGGTGGCGCGCTGGGCGTAGACGTTGAACATGATGAAGGAGTCGAAGCCGTTGCCGCGGGCGATGCGCTCCACCGACTTCAGCGTATTGTCCAGATCGTCGGGGGCAGCGGTGGAGGGATTGATGCCGATGCAGATCAGCGGATTTTGCCCCACAGTGCCCAGTATGTATCGGTATTCCGAATAAAAGTCAGGGATATAGAGCCACTTTTCCCGATCGTACTCCGCGCTCTCGGCGCGGCGGGTGCGGGCATCCTCGAAGGTTAGGATGTCCACCTTTTGAGTCTCACTGACAGGAATGTGCATAGTCGTTCCCTCTCACAGCAGCTCGTCAAACAGTCGGATGTTCTCAGCCTGGGGCTTCATCTCGCCCGACTGGCACTTCTTGATGATCTCCACGATGCGGTCGTTGATAGGGGTCTTCACACCGTGCTTCTTGCCGAAGGCGCAGACGATGCCATTGATGGCATCCACCTCGCAGGGCTTGCCGTTTTTCAGATCCTGGAGCATGGAGGGCTCGATGTTGCGGTGCTTTTTCATAGCGATGGGGATCAGGAAGGTGGCAAAGGCGCGCTTCAAGGCGCCCTTGTAGTAGAAGAGGGCGGTGATGTTCTTTCCCTGCACGGGAGCGAAGGTCGCACCTGCGGCGTGACCTACGTCGATGCACTCCTTCATACAGCGGACGGCAACTTTAGCGGCGGCTTTGTTCTCGGATACGTCACCGAAGACACCGCCAACAACGGTGCCAAGTCCCGAGAAGGTGGCGTTGATCAGCAGCTTCGACCAGCGTGCGCCGATGAGGTTTTCCTCCTCGTGGACAGGACACATCAGC
>CAZFJJ010000080.1:0-8319 GCA_964519075.1 uncultured Lachnospiraceae bacterium | reverse complement strand
GACGTGCTGGAAGAGATCGTCGGCGACATCTACGACGAGTCCGACCGTGTGCTGGGCGGCGGAGAGGAGGTCAAGGTATGACCGTGACTATCCTCATCATGAGCTTTGCCATTGTGCTGCTGCTCTTCTGCTCCGCATTTTTCTCGGGTACCGAGTCGGCCTTTGCCAACTCCAACAAGCTGCGGTTAAAGTCCGCCGCCGAAAAGGGTGACCGCCGCGCGATCATTGCAGAATACATTCTGGATCACTTCGGTGTATCCATATCAACTATTCTTTTATCCAATAACTTGGTCAATATTTTAGCCTCTACCCTCGGCACGCTGATCGCCGCTATGCTGATCTCCAGCGAGTCGCTGGCGCAGACCGCCGCTACGGTGGTCATCACCCTGCTGCTGCTCATCTGCGGCGAGATCCTGCCTAAGATCATCGCGGCGCAGTTCGCCGACAAACTGGTGCTGAAGGTCGCACCCATCCTGCGAATCGTGATGCGGGTATTTTATCCCATCGTGTTCGTCGTAGACTGGGCGCTCTCCAAGCTCTCCCCCCTTTGGACGCCCAAGGAAGAGGCACCCACCGTCACGCAGGAGGAGCTGGTGACCATCGTGGACGAAATGGAGGAGTCGGGCGAATTCACCGAGGAGGAGGGCGACCTGGTTCGCGCCTCCATCGAGTTTGCCGACCTGACCGCCAAGGACGTCCTCACCCCCCGTGTGGACACCCTCGCCTTTGACATCGAGGATTCCCCCGCATCGCTCCTTGCCGACCGCGATCTGCTGGAATTCTCCCGCTTCCCCGTGTACGAGGAAAACCTCGACCACATCGTGGGCATCCTGTCCGCCCAGCGCTTCGTGGAAGCCTGCTACGAGGTAGGCACCGACAACGTGGACGTTCGCGCGCTGATGACCCCGCCCGTCTACGTACACATGACCCGCGCGATCGCCTCCATTCTGGAAGAGATGCGGGAAAAGCATTGCGAGATGGTGGTGGTGCTGGATGAATTCGGCGGCACCCTGGGCATCCTGACGGTAGAGGATATCGTCGAGGAGATCGTGGGCGACATCTTCGACGAGACCGACGTATTCGAGAGCGATTTCGTCAAGCGCATCGACGGTTTTGAAGTGGACGGCTCCATGAACCTCCACGACTTCTTCGATCTGATCGAGCTGAGCGACAGCACCATCGCAAGTGAATACACCACCGCAGGCGGATGGGTCACCGAGATGCTGGATAAGCTACCCGAGGAGGGCGACCGCTTCGAGTTCGAAAACTACACCGTCACCATCCTCAAGGTGGACGCCATGCGCGTGGAACGACTGCTGGTGCACGTCCATCCCAAGGAAGAGGATGAAGACGGCGACTAATCGTAAAATAGACGGAGAATGCTTGATAAAACTCAAATTCCGCACGGCGGGATTTGTTCCTATCTTCCCTAAAAAGGCAGAGAACTAACCATTCTCCGCCTTTTTCCTATTTATCCCTCGGTGGGATTGTTGATAAAGCCCGCCACCGTCCAGTCGGCGTGGTCGTTGGCATTGCCGTCGGTTCTGCTCTCGTAAGCGTACAGACGGATCTCTTTTGCTCCCTCGGGAATGTCTACGTCAAAGACGTAGTGCTGTCCGATCTTAATCAGCGAGGAGTGGTCTGCCAGCTTGCCGTCGATGTAAACGTAGAACATCATGGTCTGACCGCCGCTCTTTTCCAGATCACAGCCGGCTACCGCCAGGAACTTCTTCGCGCCGGCGGGAATCACCATGGTAATGGAGGAGGTGGCGTGCGTGCCGATGCCGTGGGAGAAAGTCTTGCCGGCCAGCGTCAGAGGATTGCCCTCAACCGACTGATCCTTGTGAATGCTGCCCCAACCGATGGTCGCCTCGGACCAGGGCAGATCGGTAGCGAAGGTGTCCACAGTGTCTTCCGACCAATAGATAAACTCCTTCTCGGTCTGGGCGTAGCAGACACCGCCCTGCACCAGATAGGCCTTCAGCGTGAGATAATAATGAGTAGTTTCGGGAACCTTGAAATCCTTCAGCAGTACCGCATCCTCCAGCGTGGAGTCCTTGCCTGTCGAAACGTAAATCTCGGGCGAGTCGTAATAGCTGGCGGTGTAGCTGACCTGCACCGTCTCACCGGCGGTAATGACCCGGCAAGTGTCGGTGGCGAAGGTGATCATAGGCTCTGCGAAGTAGTTGGTCATGCTACCCAGATTGTAAACCTTGGTATATCCCAGTCGCAGCAGCGTGTCCAGCGCCTGCGCAGACCGCTTGGCGGCCGAGCAGTAGACCACGATGGGCTGATCCTTGTCAGCGATCAGCGCCCCGATACCGTCGGCAACCTTGGTGTATTCCAGATTGATCGCGCCCTCCAGATGGCCGTCGGCAAATTCCTCCGCCGTGCGAACGTCCAACAGGATCGCACCCTCGCCCACCAGCTGCTTGGCAGTCATCGCGCCTATATTGTAGCCCGAAACGGCAGCGGCGTTGACCTCGATCTCCCGCATGGGTGCCAGCGGCAGGTTGTTTTCATCCCACAGATAGAGCTGCAGCGTTCCTCGGAAGCCTGCGGGCAGATCCAGCACTTTGGACAGAGTCTGCAAGCTGTCGGACGCCTCCACCGTGTCGGTGTAGAGATCGATCAGCGCACCCGTCTCGTCTTTCAATGCCCAATGAAGCTTGGATCGCCGATCTGCGGCGGTCAGTCCCACCGATGCGATAATGCCGTCGTCGCCGTAGGCGAGCGTGGGCTCATAAAGCACATCCGATTTTACCTCCATCGCCAGTGCAACGCCTTCCACGTTGACGCTGTCCACGTCGCCCAGCTTTTGAGTTACCGTCCAGCGCAGATGCGCCGTGGTGGGAATATCGCTGGAATAGGTCATCGTCACCAGCTTATCCACCTTCTGATTGGAGCCGCCGCGAACCGTCTCAGAGTCAATGACTCTTCCGCCCACGATGAACTCAATCAGAATGTCGGCAGAGAAGGAGCCGACCGTTACACTCAGCGTCCGCACGTTTTGGTCGCATGGGGTTGATATCATCAAATAGGCGCCTACATTGGCAACGCCAATGCCCGAGGTAGAGGTGCCGCTTGCTTGATCCCCTTCCCCGTTGGTCCACCGATAGGTGGCGGCGGCAGTATCGTAGGAAACGTACGCGCCGTCGTAGGACAGCGAAATCTCGCCCGCGCCGTCCTTCATCACGGTGGACGTGGAGGCGTAGTGAACCCAATCGTGAGTGCCCAGCTTGGTCAGATTGATATTAGAGGGCTTTGCCGCGACCTTCATCGATGCGATCGGCACAGAGCCGTCCTCTTTCAAAAGATCTTCAGCATTGTCCGCCTGCAGGGGCGTACCCTCTGCGGTCAGCACCACCGTACCGTGGGCAGGGATGGTGACCGTGTAAACACCGTCGGCGGAAATGTCCTGATGTGCCCACAGATCGCGCACAGCCGTCACGTCGGCAAGTCCCAGCTCTTCAAAGGTCACCGTGACGGTAGCAGGGGCATTGCTCCGGTTTAGCAGGGCGATCGCCTTTTTGCCCGAGCCTGCAAAGCCCAGATCCTTAGTCCACGCCTCCACCGAGCCGTAGGTCTTGGCAACGGTTGCCTGAATGCAGGCAGGATCCTGATCGATGGCGATCAGTTCCGCGTTAGAGATAATGGACAGCGTCTCCTCGGAAATGCTGTTCAGATCCATACCCAGCATCAAGGGAGTGGACATCATGCACCACATGGAGAAGTGGGATTTGTCCTCCTCGTAGGTCATGCCGTTGCCCACCTGCATCATGTCCAGGTCGTTGACGTGACCGGGGCCGTTGTATTTGGCAAGGGATTTGATACTGTCGATCTGATAGAGCACCGATTCAAAGGTATTGGTAATGTCGCCGCCGGTACGCCAGGAATCGGCGACATCCACTACCCATTCACCGGGGAACTGCCAGCAGCAGACGTTGTAGATCTTGTCCTTGCCGGTCTCGGCCTCGATCTGCTTGATGATTTGGCCGATCATCGGGTAGCGATCCTCAAATTTCAGCCCCAGGCGGCGACCGCCACACCAGTCCACCTTGATGAAATCGTAGTCCCATTCCACCAGATAGCGATAGAGGTCGGACTCTTCGTACCCCAGCAGACCCACGTTGTGATTGTTGTATTCGTTATCGCCCTCCAGACCGCAGGTGGAGGCACCGGCGTCGGTATAAATGCCGGCCTGTAATCCCATGGCGTGGATCTTCTCTGCCAGATCTGCCATCCCGCTGGGGAAACGCTCGGTGTTGACGTTCACCAGACCGTCCTCGCCTCGACCGTTCTGCCAACCGTCGTCAACGTTAACGAAGGTGTAACCCAGATCGGCAAGTCCCAGCTCAACCAGCTTGTCGGCTTGGGAGAGGATGATATCTTCGCTGATCATCGTGCGGTAGGCGTTCCAAGACGCCCAGCCCATGATGGGAGTTTTACGGGATTCCACGGTCTCAGTTTCCTCCTTTTGCATCGTTTCATCGGCATACACAGCCGGATTTGCAGTCAGCGGCAGAAGAGTGCCGACGGCAAGGGTAAGCGACAAAAATTTCAGAAAATGCTTTTTCATTTCACTTCACCTCCACCACATAGTAACCGTCGGGGGCGGTCAGCAAAATATACACGGGGTTCGCATTACTCTGCAGACGGAGCTCCAGAACCCCCTTTCCCTGATCGTCCAGCGAAAGCTGTCCCAGATCCGAAAGACAGGCATCCGGGTTTTCCCACCAAGTATATTGGTAGGCAGGATCGCAGAGCGCAAGAAGGGTTACTTCTTCGCCGGCATGCTCTGCCAGCGTTACGCTGACGCGAACGGTGTTCTCGGTGCGCTCGCAGGATAGTACTCCCTCTGCAGGCAGTTGTTCCGGTTGCTTAGACTGCTCCGTGCCCGGTACTTTTGTGTTTTCGACAGATACCGTTGTGAGATCTGCGGATACCGAATCATTGCCGCATCCTCCCAGCAAACAGACCGCCAACAAACACGCGCCGAGCACGATTGCGTTCTTTCTCATACTTCCTCCTGAATGATTGCAGAACGGCGCAAGCCGTCGCTTATTATTCCTTCAAAATTACCATGATTTTCCACAAAGCTCTTCATCGGATCATTGCAATGAACTAACCGGGAGAGTCTGAAGGATACTTCCATTGTATCACCAACTTGACTGTTCTGCTTTTATTCATGTTGACAAGTGTGGTATTTATGTTGCATCAAAAGTGAGAAAAGCAGCCATACCGGGTAAAAATGGGTACGTATTGGGTCGCACGATCAGAACCCACATGAGTAATTTGCGCCACAGAAAGCATTCGCTTACTTGCGTCTAATCGCCCCAATAACGAAACCATCCCGTTTGGTGGATCCAAACGGGATAGGGTCGAACGTCTTATAAATGAGGGAAATCCCTCAGTTTTCGCTCCGATACAAAACGGACAAGCGAACAGCTCTGTTCGCCGATCACGGTCAGCAAATAACCGGGGATCGGGCGCAGGGTGAAAAACGCCTCATCGGCGGGCATCGCCTCGGGTGCGTGTCCCTCCTGCTTGAGCGCCGCTTCATAGCGCGTCCAGCGGAGGATGGCAGTGTACGCATCGCCCATCGGTTCGTCAGGTGCCTCTGCCAAAAAACGTCGCCACAAGGCGGGCGAGACCGCTCGGACCTGCTCCAGATCCACGCCGATGGGGGTGTTCGGCGCCTCCGAAAGCGCGCAGACCGCCCACTCGCCCGAATGGGAGAGCGAGCACTCCACGCCTGCGGGACTGCCGTCGGCGCGGGTCAGATAGGGCTTCCCCTTCTGCGTACGGCAGAGGGTCAGCGCGGCGGGATCGATCCCCCGATCGGTCAGTCCAAAGGAGAGCAGTCGGTGCGCCCCCTCGGACAGCAGACGGCGCCGCTCTACGGGCTCGTCGGGGAGGGTAAGTCGGGTCAGATAGATCCTCACTTCCGCCGTCCTCCAAAAGGGAGCGGTGCCAGCAGGCGATCCAGCGGCCGTGCAAGCAAAGAGCAGATCAGCGCCGCGGGAAGAGCGCCGTCCAACCCGGTTTCGTTGCGGAGCAGGATGGTGAGCACGCCGAAGAGCGCACCGCAGACCAGCTCTGCACGGGAGGTGATGGGCGCGGATATCCGATCCGACGTAACAAACACAAGTACCAGCAGGAAGGAGCCGCTGAGCAGCTGTGCGCCTGCGTAATAGTAGACCGACATGGTGTCGGGCGCGGTAATATAAGCGGTAAGTGCCGCCGCCACGATGCCCGCCAGCGGGATGCGCCAGCCGATCTGTCGGCGATAGATCAAATATGCGCCGCCCAGCAGGATCAGCAGAGAGGCCATCTCGCCCATATTGCCGTCCATTCGGCCGAACAGCATATCTTCCATCGCCAGCGATGGCATATCACCCGCGCGCAACCGCTCTGCCAGCGTAACGCCGTCCTCGCTGTCGATCAGCAACGGATACCTGCGCGCTTCGGAAAAGAGCAGCAGGAAGCACCCGCACAGCGCGGGAAGCGAGACGGGTAGGTTCGATTCGCTGCGGAAGACCTGCAGCACTACCACCGCCAGCAGATCAGCGGCAAGCAGGAGCAGGATCGGCAGATCGGCAGGAGACAGCAGAGCGATCAGAAGTCCCACTATCGCGCCTCGCAGACGCAATCGAGGAAATCCCCTGCTCCATAAACGGTTTTGAAGAAAACCGCCCGCCACGTCTAAAAGAAGAACGGTCAGCACCGAAAGAAGCAGGCGTATCAGCGCGTCGCCGCCGAACAGAAGCACTGCCCATATAATCAACGGAATCGCCGCCAACAAACGCTCCAATGAAAGAAGGAGCGGATGATCATCGGCTCGCAGCTGCGGCTCGAAAGAAAGTCGGTTCATTCAGTTCC
This sequence comes from uncultured Lachnospiraceae bacterium, assembly GCA_964519075.1. Lineage (GTDB taxonomy): Bacteria > Bacillota > Clostridia > Oscillospirales > CAG-272 > CAKSQF01. The sequence goes on along the minus strand of CAZFJJ010000080.1, from coordinate 1,437 downwards.
CTCCCTTCTCCGGATTGCGGGATTGCTCCCGCTGACGGATCTTCTCCAGCGCCCGCTCTCTCGCCTCGGTGGCGTAGCGACGCAGGGGGAGCGCGGCAGGGCAGACGAAGGAGCAGCATCCGCAGCCGATGCAGCACTCGGCATCCTGCGGTGCGCCCGCCAACAGTCTGATCCAAGGCTTTTCGGGCAGGTAACGGTAGGGCTGTAGGTACATAGGACAAGTCAGACTGCATTTGCCGCAGCGGATGCAGTCCCCGCTACGAATCTCATCGGCAGGCGCGGGAGTCATCACCGCCAGCGAGCGGTCGGCAACGGCGGGCGCAGGGCGTCCGTCCATCAGACCGCGGCAGAGGGATGCGGAATCGACGATCCCCTTCCCTTCACCATCGGGCGTGCCGAAGAGGCTCGCATCCACCAGTGCCTGCACGGGCAGTCCAAGCGGCAGATCGTATACCCTTCCCTCCCCGTTTTCGTAGAGGGTGGTGCGCACCGCACTGCGGGTCTTGCCGGTGGCGAAGTATTGGTGGAGCGCGATACAGCTTTCGGCGTCGGTCAAAAAGAGACCCGCCGCTTCGGGGGCGGAGCCCTCAGACAATTCCTTTTGACACAACCAACGGACGATCAGTTTGGGGTGAGCCTGCGGATAGCGGTTTCCCGGATACTCAACGGCGATCAGCATACTCTCCCGACAAGCAGCATTGATAGCGTCCACTGCCTCGGGACGGTTCTTGTCGCAAAGGATCGAGCCCATACGCACCGAAAGAAGCTTCAACAAGATCGAAAGTCCGCCCGCGATGGCATCGGAAAATTCCACCGCCAGAGAAGACAACGAAAGCGATGCGGGATCGGGCTCCAGCAAGGAGACGGCAACGTGACGCAGCTTGCCTGCGGCTGAACGCTCCAAGGCTTTCTCAATGTGCTCGGCAAGGCTCTGCCCGTCGGCTTCCACGATTCCCGACGCGCGGATCTCGGCAAGCAACTCTTCGGGCGTCGCCTCGGCAAGGGTCTTGCCCGACCGCACGCCAAAGGGGAGCACGCTCTGTGATTCATCCGCAGGAGCGACACCGCCGACTGCAGCGGGCAAGGGGAGCGGGGTCAACGACCCTTTAGCGGAAGGCAGGATGATGCCACCGTGAAAATTACTCATACGAACCTCGTTGGAAGAAACGACAAGGGCAGGCATCAACGTACTGCCCTTATTTTATAAGGTATTATAATACAGTTTGCCACAAAAATCAAGAGGAAAGTCGTGAATAGTTGGTAAATTCCGAAAAGGTGAAAATTTTGCAAAAAAATTTTCAAAAGGGTATTGACAAACCGATTTCTTTATGATAGAATAATCAAGCGCTCAGACGAGCGCACGAATGGCGGAGTAGCTCAGCTGGCTAGAGCAACCGGTTCATACCCGGTAGGTCATGGGTTCAAGTCCAATCTCCG
>CAZFJJ010000079.1:0-8371 GCA_964519075.1 uncultured Lachnospiraceae bacterium | reverse complement strand
TTTTTTTGTTTGTTTTTTCACAAAATTTTCTCAACCCCCCCCCCCCCGAAAAACCATGAAAGCAGGAATTGTTGGACTGGGTCTCATTGGAGGCTCACTTGCAAAAGCTTATAAGGCGGCGGGCTGGGAGGTCTATGTTTGCAACCGCACCAGCACCACCGTGGATTACGCCGTTCTGTCGGGGACGGCGGACGGAGTTTTGGATGCGACCACGCTCCCTTTGTGCGATATCGTACACGTTTCCCTCTATCCCGACGCATCGATTCAGTATCTGAAGGATAACGCTCCCTATTTTAATAAAAACGGCGTCGTTACCGACGCTTGCGGTACCAAGCGAAAGATCTGCGAAGTCGGCTTTGCACTGGCAAAGGAGCACGGCTTCACCTTCGTGGGCGGTCATCCTATGGCAGGTACTCACTTCTCGGGCTACAAATATTCTCGTGCCACCATGTTCAATAACGCGTCCATGATCCTCGTACCGCCCGTATTCGACGACATCGCCCTCCTGGATCGGGTCAAGCAGCTACTGGCACCGCTGGGACTGAGGAAGATCGCCGTCACCACCGCAGAGAATCACGACCGCATGATCGCCTACACCTCTCAGCTGGCGCACGTGGTGTCCAACGCGTATATCAAATCACCCTCGGCGCAGAGCCATAAGGGCTATTCCGCAGGCTCCTTCCGTGACCTTACCCGGGTGGCGTGGCTGAACGAGCGGATGTGGACCGAGCTGTTTCTGGAAAACGGCGACTACCTCGCCGATGAGATCGAGCTGGTGGCGACGAATCTGCTCTCCTACGCCGATGCGATTCGCAAAAATGATGCCGTAACCCTCGAAGCCCTGCTGAGAGAGGGCAGAATTGCAAAGGAATTATCAGATAGCTAAAACCGTTCGTTGCGGGCGGCAGGTCGCCACCCCTACAATACCGATTGTCAATACGCCATTGCCATTCCCCCGCAAAATTGCACAGCAATTTTGCTTTATAAAAATTTTTGGGAGGTTTGGAGCCCTTTTTATATAAAGGGTTCCAAGATAAAACATGATTATTTCCGTAACCGCATCCCGTCCGTACGACGTGGTCATTGAACGCGGCGCACTTGCCCGTTCGGGCGAGCTGATCCGCCCCATCCTCGGCGACTGCCGCCTCGGCATCCTCACCGACGACACCGTGGACGCCCTCTACGGTGAGTCGCTCGTCGCTTCCCTTGCCGACGCAGGCTACGACTGCGTCAAATTCGCCATTCCCCACGGGGAAGAATCAAAAAATCCCGAAAATCTCTTCGCTTTTCTCTCTTTTCTGGCGGAAAATCACCTCACCCGCACCGACGCGCTGGTTGCGCTGGGCGGCGGCGTGGTGGGAGACCTGTGCGGTCTTGCCGCCGCCCTCTATCTGAGAGGCGTTCCCTTCGTACAGATCCCCACCACCCTGCTGGCCGCCGTGGACTCCTCAGTAGGCGGAAAGACCGCCGTAGACATCCCCGCGGGCAAGAACCTGGTGGGCGCATTCTGGCAGCCCTCTATCGTCATCTGCGATCCCGACACCCTTCGCACCCTGCCCGCCGACACCTTGCGGGACGGCTGCGCCGAGGTGATCAAATACGGCGTGATCCTGGACGGCGCGTTTTTTGAGCGGCTGAAGCCCCCCATCAACGCCGCCGACACCCTCGGGAGCGACCGTTTGGACGAAGCCATCGCCCGCTCTGTAGAGATCAAGCGGGACGTGGTGAACGAGGACGAGTTTGACCGCGGGCTTCGCGGACTGCTGAATTTCGGTCACACCCTGGGTCACGGCATCGAGAAGGAATCGGCGTTCACCATCACCCACGGCTCGGCCGTGGCAAAGGGATCCGTGATCGCCGCCAAGCTGGCAGTGGAGCTGGGTCTGTGCGGGCAGACGGTGGTGGAGGAGATCGTTTCCATTCTCACCGATTACGGCTTTGATCTGTCCTGCCCCTACTCCGCCGAGGCGCTGTACAATGCCGCGCTGTCCGACAAAAAGCGGGCGGGAGAAAACATTACGCTAATCCTGCCCGAGGCAATCGGGCGGTGCGTCCTCTATAAGATGCCCTGCGCAGATCTGCTTCCTCTGCTGAAGGCGGTACTGTGATGGCGGCGATCAACACGGTTTCCATCCGCACAAACTACCGTACGGCGAACGGAAAACACCACGTTACCGTGGAATTAGAGCGCAAAAAGGTCGCTTACGCGCTGATTGCACTGGAAAATCTGCGATTGGGCAAGATCGACGCGGTTCTGCTCAAAGATGCCGCTTTGCCCGTTTCGGGCAAGCTTCAAAAGGACGGCAAAGGGTACGTCCTCTCCTTTATGGGCAAGGCGATCCCTTTATTCGAAGAGCATATTCTGCGGATACTCTCCCTGTTGCTGGACGTCATCAACGGCTCCAAGGGCGCAGGAGTGAATTATCGGCTCGAGTATTCCAATATTTCGCTTTCCGTGGTCATCAGCGAGTGACATCCCCTGCGACATTGCATCGCAATTTCGCTTTCTAAAAGTTTTTGGGAAGGTTTGGAAACCTTTTTACAAATAGGTATCCAAGACAAACTAATGCAAATTAAAATCACACCAAAATCCCTGAACGGGTGCGTTTCTGCTCCCGTCTCCAAATCTGCGGCGCACCGACTGCTGATCTGCGCCGCGCTGGGTGACAAGCCCTGCACCATCCGATGCGGCGGAACGAACGCCGACATTGAGGCCACTATCGCCTGCCTGTGCGCGTTGGGCGCGGATATTCGCAGAGAGGGCGAGCAGCTCTTGGTCACGCCTGTTTTTGCAGGCGGTCTTCGCTCCGGCGCGACGCTGGATTGCGGCGAGAGCGGCTCTACCCTGCGCTTTTTACTCCCCGTGGTCTGTGCACTGAACGCCGACTGCACGCTGATCGGTCACGGCAGATTGCCGAACCGTCCGCTTTCTCCCCTCTACGAGGAGCTGGTCGCGCACGGTGCGACGCTGGGCGAGAACGGCAAGATGCCGCTGTTTGCAAGCGGCAGTCTGTCAGCAGGCGCGTTTACCATCGATGGCGGAGTTTCCTCGCAGTTCATCAGCGGACTGCTGTTCGCCCTTCCCTTGCTGAGCGAGCCTACCGAGATCGTGGTCACGGGTAAGACAGAGAGCGCACGCTATATCGACCTCACGATGGAAGCCCTTGCCGCCTTCGGAATCACCCCCGAAAAGACCGCAACAGGCTGGAAGTTTGACGGCACCGAGCGGTACCGCTCCCCCGAAACGCTGACGGTGGAGGGCGATTGGTCCAACGCCGCATTCTGGCTGGTGGCAGGTGCTCTGCCGAGAACGGAAGGCGCCCCCGACGCTCCCCTCACCGTCACAGGGCTTCGGGAAGACTCCCTCCAGGGCGACAAAGCCATCATTCCCCTGCTTCGCCGCTTCGGCGCGAAGATCGAGCGGGACGGCGACACCTACACCGTCACCGCGGCTCCCCTGCACGGCATCGAGATCGACGCCGCAGACATCCCCGATCTGGTGCCGATCCTGTCGGTTGCCGCCGCCTTTGCAAGCGGCGAGACGGTGATCCATAACATCGCGCGGCTTCGGATCAAGGAAAGCGACCGCGTAGCCACCGTTCTGTTCTTGCTGGGTGCATTGGGTGTATCGGCTTTCGCTGACGAGAACACGCTGACCGTCATCGGCGGCGGTTCGGACGGCGGAACGCCTGCTATCTCTGCTCCCACGCTGGACTCCTTCAACGATCATCGCATCGCTATGGCAGCCGCCGTCTTTGCTTCCGCTGCCGTGGGCGATACGGAAAACGACGCTCTCGTCATAGAGACGGCTGAAGCGGTGCGCAAGTCCTACCCCGACTTTTACAAGCGGTTCGCTTCTCTCGGCGGCATTGCTGAGGAAATATAAACAAATCCGATAAAATCTTATCAGGAGGGCGGTTATGTCATCCATTTTCGGTCACAACATCAAAATTTCGGTCTTCGGGCAGTCCCACTCCGATGCCATCGGCGTAACGGTAGACGGACTTCCCGCAGGCGAGGTCATCGATCCCGCCGCTCTGCGGGCGTTCATGGCGCGCCGAGCTCCCGGGCAGGGTGCGTACAGCACGACGCGGAAAGAGCCCGACCTCCCCGAATTCCTCTCGGGCGTGCTGAAGGGCGAGGACGGGATGCTCGTCACCTGCGGCGCGCCGCTGACGGCGATCATCCGCAATATCAACACTCGCTCCTCCGATTACGCTAAACTGAAGGACTGTCCCCGACCCGGTCACGCCGATTACACCGCCGAGGTGCGCTACAACGGCTATCAGGACGTGCGGGGCGGCGGTCACTTTTCGGGCAGACTCACCGCTCCCCTTTGCATCGCGGGCGGCATTTGTCTGCAGATCCTCGCTCGCCGTGGCATTTCGATCGGCGCACACATCTGCTCGGTAGGGGAGGTGTACGATACCCCCTACGACGAGCTGATCGACTCCCCTGAGCTGCTTCACAAGACCGCATCGGGGTTCCCCGTCCTCAACGACGAGGCGGGCAAGATAATGCTCGCCCTCATCGAAGACTGCCGTAAAGACGGCGACAGCATCGGCGGTATCATCGAGTGTGCCGCCATCGGACTGCCCGCGGGCATCGGTTCGCCTATGTTTGATGGAGTGGAGAACCGTCTGGCACAGGCGATCTTTGGCATTCCTGCCGTAAAAGGCGTGGAATTTGGCGCAGGATTTGCCGCATCCCGACTCCGCGGCTCCCAAAACAACGATGGCTACTACGTGGACAGCGGTCGTGTCAAGACCTGCACCAACCACGCGGGCGGCATTCTGGGCGGCATCACAAACGGCGCGCCCATTCTCTTCCGCGCGGCGTTCAAGCCCACGCCCTCCATCTACCGTGAGCAGCAGACCGTCTCCCTTTCGGGCGGATGCGAAACTCCCCTCGTCATCGAAGGCAGACACGATCCCTGCATTGTCCCCCGCGCCGTCCCCGTCGTGGAAGCAGTAACAGCTGCTGTGATATTGGATATGATTTTGGAAGGGTAACGCCAAGGGGCTCTGCCCCCCGATGGGAACCTTTTCGGAAAAAGGTTCCGACACCACCCAAAGCTTTTATAAATGCCGACAAATTCTTGTCGGCGCGGATACTAACGATTACACATACCGAGGTAACTATGGATATTACCGAACTTCGCAACGACATCAACCGAATTGACCAGGAGATCTGCAAACTCTTCGTGAAGCGGATGAACACTGCACTGGGCATTGCCGAGTACAAAAAAGCCCACGATCTCCCCGTTCTGGACGCCTCCCGCGAGCGGGCGGTTCTGCAAAAGGTATCGGATCTCACCGGCGAGGATTTCGAGGCCTACGCCCGCACCCTCTATCAGACGCTGATGGACGTTTCCAAGGCTTATCAGAACGAGGTTATCGGCGAGGCAACGCCCCTCTCCCGCAAGATCGCAGAGCTGGCGGAGTCTACGCCCAAAGTCTTCCCCAAGCGCGCCTCCGTTTCCTGTCAGGGCTGTGAGGGCGCTTACTCTCAGGCCGCCGCCGAAAAGCTTTTTCGTGCCCCCGAGATCGTCTATCACAGCGATTGGGACGGCGTTTTTCGCGCGGTTGCAGGTGGCATGACCGAGTACGGCATCCTACCCATCGAAAACTCCACCGCAGGCTCGGTAAACCGCATCTACGACCTGCTGGCCAAACACAATGTCAGCATCGTCCGCTCGGTGCGGGTGAAGGTGGATCACAATCTCCTCGCCCTCCCCGGCGCGAAGCTCGAGGACATCCGCGAGGTCTATTCCCACGAGCAGGCGATCCAGCAGTGCAGCGACCTGCTGGGCGAACTGAAGAACGCCCACGCCACCGCCTGTCTCAACACCGCCATGGCAGCGAAAATGGTTGCCGAGAGCGGCGACCCCACCAAAGCCGCTCTGTCCAGCCGTCTGTGCGCCCGTCTCTACGGTCTCACACCGCTGGTGGAGGGCGCACAGAACAGCGACGCCAACTACACCCGCTTCATCTGCATCGCCAAAGAACCCGAGATCTACGCAGGCGCTGACCGCACCAGCCTGATGTTGGAGCTCTCCAACCAGCCCGGTTCGCTCTTCCGCATCCTCTCTCTGCTCAACGCCATCGGCGCCAACCTGACCAAGCTGGAGAGCCGTCCCATCCCCGGCAGAGATTTTGAGGTAATGTTCTACTTCGACGTCGAGGAGTCGGTTCACTCCCCCGAATTCTCCCGGATGCTCTGCCAGCTGGAGCGCGCCTGCGAGAAGTTCAGATATCTGGGAACGTATTCGGAAGTGATATAATCCGCAATACCCATGGTCGGGGGGACAGCTTATTCTTCCGATCTGAAACGATTGTTCTAAGGAGAGTGTTTGATATCTAAGGAACAAATTCCGCTAATGCGGAATTTGAATGGGGAGAGAAGAACCATCTCAAACGCCGAAGTTTCTTCTCTCCCCACGGACATCGCCCTTACAGGGCGATATGTCCTTCCCTACTCATCTCCTTGGTTAGTGCTCTGTCAAACATATACACACCCCTGTGCGGAAAGCCTTTTCCGCGCTTATAGAAAGTTTTTGGAGATTCCTAAGAACCTTTTTTCAAAAAGGTTCTTAGGAAGGATCCAAGGGCAGCGCCCTTGGAAGAAAGCGTAACTTTATGACCTACGGACTACTTGGCGAGAAGCTTTCCCACAGCTTTTCGCCGCAAATTCACCGTGAGCTGGGCAATCCCGCTTATCAGCTCACCGAGCTCCCCCCCGAGGCGGTCGCGGATTTCTTTGACAAGCGGGAGTTTTCCGCTATCAACGTCACCATTCCTTACAAAAAGGACGCCCTTGCCGCTTGCGATCGGGTCTCCCCCCGCGCGAAGGCAATCGGCAGCGTCAATACGGTGGTAAAGCAGGCGGACGGCGCACTCTTTGGCTACAATACCGATGCCTACGGCTTCGAATATATGCTAAAAAAGGGCGGGATCGACCCCAAAGGAGAGAAATGTCTGGTGCTGGGCAGCGGCGGCTCGTCGGTGATGGCACAGTACGTTCTGCGCAGCTTAGGCGCACGGGAGGTGATCGTCGTCTCCCGAGGCGGCGAGAACAATTACGACAATCTCCACCTCCACGCCGACGCGGGAGTGATCGTCAACACCACGCCTGTGGGGATGTACCCCAAAAACGGCGTCGCACCGCTGAGCCTTGCCGACTTCCCTGCCCTCAAAGGCGTTGCCGACCTGATCTACAACCCCGCGTTCACAAAACTCCTGCTGGATGCCCGGCGGCTAAACATCCCCCTCGTCGGCGGACTGTCCATGCTGGTGGCGCAGGCAAAGCTGGCGCACCTTCTCTTCTTCGGCAAAGCGGTGAGCGATGAGATCTCCGTCGCCTGCCCCGATGCCGATATCGACGCCATCACCGATGCCATCGAGGTCGAAACCAAGAACGTCCTGCTGATCGGAATGCCCTCCTGTGGCAAATCTACCGTCGGACGCATCCTCGCCGAGCAAACGGGACGCCCCCTCGTCGACACCGACGCGCTGATCGTGGAGCGGACGGGTAAGTCTATCCCCGAGATCTTCGCCGAGGAGGGCGAGGAAGCCTTCCGCGCCATCGAGACGGCGGTTGCCGCCGACCTTTGCAAGGGATCGGGACAGATTATCGCCACCGGCGGCGGCATCGTCACCAGAACGCGCAACCACGATCTGATCCGCCAGAACAGCATCGTCATCTTCATCAACCGCCCGCTGGAGCAGCTGTCCACCGACGGACGACCCCTCTCTCAGCAGAATCGGCTGTCAGATCTGCTGGCCGCGCGGCTGCCGCTCTACCGAGGGCTCTGCGACTACGAGATCGCCTTCCAAAGTTCCCCTCAAGTGGCACGGGATATTTTGCAAATCATCAAAGGAAAATCTAACTAATCGGAGGAATCATGAAACTACTGATCATCAACGGCCCCAACCTGAACCTGCTAGGACTTCGAGAGCCCGCTATTTACGGCTTCCAAAATTACGCAACTCTCTGCGAGAATCTGCAAAAATGGGCAGATGAGTTGGGGCACGAGATCGAGCTCTTCCAATCCAATCACGAGGGCATGATCGTGGACAAGATCCAAGCGGCTTACGGCCACTTTGAGGGCATCGTCATCAATCCCGCCGCCTACACCCACACCAGCGTGGCGATTTTGGACGCGCTGAAAGCAGTGGGCATCCCCACCGTGGAAGTGCATCTGTCCGACATCTCTCAGCGTGAGGCGTTCCGACAGTTCTCCTACGTCTCGCTGGTGGCCAAAAAAACCATCTGCGGCAAGGGCTTTGACGGGTACCGCGAGGCAATGGAGTATTTTTCTTGGGGAACTTTTTGAAAAAAGTTCCCCAAACTCCTCAAAAACTTTTATAAA
>CAZFJJ010000078.1:0-8535 GCA_964519075.1 uncultured Lachnospiraceae bacterium | reverse complement strand
GGTAAAGGTGGAGTTGTTACCGCCGCCGTGCTCTGCGTGGAGGGTGAGGGCGGCGTCCAGGAGCTGTGCCTCCAGCGGGCTGTACTTGCCGTTGGGGCGGAGCATATAGAGGATATTTTCCGCGATGGAGAGATGCTCCAAGGGAGGAGCGATGTACAGGGGTTTGTCCAGCCGATAATGGCGGAAGGCGTGATAGCTGTAGACAGCCAGCAGGGGAGTGACTGCGATCAGATCGATGCACTGACGGGTGACGTTTTCGATAGAGGTGTCGGTGGCGCGCTTATCGTAAGAGGAGAGGGTCATGATGCAGCGCACCAGCGAGCTCATGATGTCGGCGGTGGGCACCTTCATGATGACGTCGCGGTCAAAGTTTTTAGGCAGCTTTCGTTGGGTAGCCAGGATGTCGGTGAAGCTGGCCAGCTCTTCTGCGGTGGGCAGCTTGCCGAACAGAAGGAGGAAGACGGTTTCTTCAAAGCCGTAGCGCCCCTCGTTTCGGGCACCGGCGATGAGATCGTTGACGTTCACGCCGCGGTAGTATAGTCTGCCGTCGGCAGGAACCAGCTTGCCGTCCACTTCTTCGTGCTGCAGGACGGTGGCGATCTGCGTCAGACCGGCGAGGACGCCCTTACCCTCTTTGTCGCGGAGTCCGCGCTTGACGTCGTATTTTTGGTAGAGTGAAGAATCGATGGCGGAGTTGTCCTGACAAAGCTTAGCCAGCTCCGAAAGCTCCATCGACAGTTCGCTTGCGCTTTTTTTCATAAGGGGAAAGCCTCGTTTCGCAATGTATATTTATTCACATATTATAGCATAGCAAATCGGATTTGTAAATGGTAAATATGATGATTTTCGGTCGTTTTTCTCCTCTCGGATGGGTAAATTTGCAGAATCCCCGAAGAAGCCCGGTCGGGGCTTCTTCGGGGAATTGGAGGAGGCTATTTGGTCTTGCTTTTCAGCTTGGTGCGGAAAAACTGGCGCAGGAAGGCGTCTTTGTTGAAGGGGATCACGGGGTAGAGATAGCTGCGGCTGCCGTCAACCGGTCGGTTGAGCCCGATCAGCAGAAGGATCGCCGTCAGTCCGATGGCAAAGCCCCAGGCGTTGAAGAGGGCGGTTGCGATCAGCAGGAGGATGCGCATAAATTTGAAGGCGTAGCCCAGCTCGAAGGAGGGCTGGGCGAAATTAGCCATGGAGACGAAGGCCATATAGAGGATCACCTCGGGATCCAGCCAGCCGACTTGTATGGCGAAGTCGCCCAGGATCAGACCCGCCACCACCGAGAGGGAATTGCCCAGCATATTGGGTGTGTTCAGCGACGCCAGCTTCAGCCCGTCGATGGTGAACTCTACCAGCAAAAGCTGGAGCAGGACGGGGAAGGTCGGCGGCTCGGACAGCCGGATAAAGGCGAGCCAATCGGGGATCCATTGGGGATTTCGGATCAGCAGATACCAAAGCGGCGTCAGAAAAAGGGAAAGGAGAAAGACCGCGCCCCGCAGAAGGCGCAGATAGGTGCCAAGGAGCGGTGGGAAGTAAAAATCGTCGGTCTCCTGCACGAAGTCGAAGATGCCCACGGGCAGCACCATCAGCTGCGGGGATGCGTCGCACAGGATCAGCACCGAGCCCTCCAGCAGCATCGCCGCTGCCGCATCGGGACGCTCGGTGTAGCGGAACTTGGGAAAGGGATTGTACCATTTGCGGCGGATCAGGCACTCCGCCAGCGATTCCTGCCCCAGCGAGAGGGCGTCCACTCGGATCGCATTCAGCTTGTCGCGGATGGCGTTCACGTAGCGCTCCTCCGCCCGCCCCTCGATAAAGCAAAGGATCAGATTGGTGGGTGTGCCGTCGCCTACCTTGATCAGCTCCAGGTGGAGGTCGGGGGTAGGGAGTCGCCGTCGCAGGATAGCGGTATTTTCCAGAAGATGCTCGGTAAAGCCCTCCCGCGCGCCGCGGAGCACCTGATCGTGCTGGGGTTCGGTGATCCCGCGGGAGGGGATGGACTTGGTGTCGGTGACTATCAGGCGGTCAAAGCCGTCCACCAGCAGGACGGAGCTGCCCGACCGCACCTCAGCGGCGGCAGAGGCGAGGTCGTCGGTGAGATTCAGATTCCCCACCGCCAGACAGCGGGCGGTATAGGACTCGGCAGTGTCCTTGTTTTTCACGGGACAGCCGAGATAGGAGGTGAGCATCCGCTCCAGACTGTCGGAGGAGGTCATGGAGGTAGGGTAGAGCAGGGTGGCACGTCGCTCGCCCAGGGTCAGCGTGCGCTCCCGGAGGTCGAAGCATTTGCCGTATCCGCAAGCCTCCTTCAGCAGTTCTCGGTCTGTTTCGTAGTTGCCCGACAGTTTCATAGCGGTCTCCTTCCACGGGTTGGTTCGCTCCAGTATCGACTGCGGCGGGGCGGATCATACAGCTTTTCGCAAAATTTACAATTGCGGACTTTACAGAAGCCCTTCCGTGTGGTACAATACGGGTATAGAGTTTAGAAAGAAGGTCATTCTATGGATCGCAAGGACGAGCTGCGTCATAAAATTCTGCTGACCGCCTCGCTGGTGGTGCTGTCGGCAATCGTTATAGTGCTGGTACTGCGCTTTCGGGATAACACGCTGGCGGAGTTCACCTACGAGGAGGTGGACGGCGGCATCGTCGTGAAGGGCTATCAGGGTGATCCCACCACGCTGGAGGTGCCCGAAACGATCGACGGCAAGACGGTAGTGGCTATCGGTGAGTCCGCCTTTGCTGCCCAAAAACGGCTCTGGGAGGTGATCCTGCCCGGGACGGTCACTACCATTGAAGAGGCGGCCTTTGCCGATTGCGAGTCGCTGGAGAGCGTAGAGGCGCCGGGCGTGACGGTGATCCGCACAGAGGCGTTTCAAGGCTGTGCCGAGCTGAAGGAAGCAAGCTTTTCCCACCAACTTACGGTGGTGGAGGATCGGGCGTTTCAGGGCTGCGGTAAGTTCCGATCGCTGGTAGCACCCGCTACCCTGACCGAGATCGGCACCGACGCCTTTGCGGGCTGCGGCAATCTGCATCTGGATGTGACCGCAAACCCGTTGGCGGCAGAGGTAGCGTTGCAGTACGGTCTGTCCACCGACGGCAGCGACACATCCGACGGAATGTGGCTGCGCATTGCAGGCGCGACCTTGCTCCTTGGTGCCTTCGTAGCGTTGATCTGGATGATCGTTGCCAAGACCGCAAGATCCAAGCGGGGCAGAGCTCCCCTTCCCACCGCCCGAGGGAGCGGCGAAGAAAAATAACGAGAAAAATTTGAAAAAATTTGCAAAAAGGGCTTGACAAGCGGCATCGTTTGTGCTATTATATTTAGGCAATCGATGTGCGCCCTTAGCTCAGCGGATAGAGTGCCCGGCTACGAACCGGTAGGTCAGAGGTTCGAATCCTCTAGGGCGCGCCAGGAAAAAACCTCGTCTTTGACGAGGTTTTTTCAATGAAGCGCGCCTTCGGCGCATGAAGACGGCTTCGCCTAATGAAGACGCTTCGCTAATGAAGTGCGGCTTCGCCGCATTAGGACGCGCGCTTCGCTTCATGTTCCGCTTGCGGAACACTTCATGCGAGTGAATTGCGCAGCAATTCGCGAGTGCTTCCTATCGCGTAGCGATACTTCATTGTATACTCGAGATTTTGTGATATATTGTATAAGTAGGCGGTGATAAAATGAGAAATGACAAGCTGTCAATACAATCTATGGATTTTGCCGTGCAGATTATCAATCTTGTGAAATTGCTCAAAGAAAAACGCGAGTCCATCATTTCCAACCAAATCGGCAGAAGTGGAACCTCCATTGGTGCGAATATCCGTGAGGCTCAATATGCACATGGGAAGGCAGATTTTATTGCCAAACTGCAAATCGCTCTCAAGGAAGCCAACGAAACGGGATATTGGTTAGAACTGCTTTACAAAACAAATTACATTAACGAAGCGGAATATAAATCTCTTAATTGTGCTTGCGCAAGTATTCGGGTGATGCTCATTTCATCCATCAACACCGCAAAAGGAGCCCCACAATGACTGCGTTTAACAACATCCCCATCAACGAGGGCAAATTGCTGGTGCTGACGGTCATCTTCACGGCGGTTGCCGTCGGGCTGATCGTTCTCGGCATCTTTTGGATAAGGAACGTGATAGAGGATTTTCATCCCGATCGATCGAACCGTCGGCGGATCGAGGAGATCAATGCACGGGGCGCAGACGATCCCAAGGCGCAAAAATGGCTGAGAAAGCTGGAGCGAAAGCAGAAAAAACTGCAAAAAGAGCGACGGAAAACTCTCTTGGAGGACGGACTCATCGGTCTGATTATCGTAGGTGCGCTGGTGGTCGATCTTGCCCTGTGCGTGATCCCGGGCTGGAGCGATTATCTTACCAAGGATTACGTGGTTTACGATGGCGAATTTGAGGTAGTCAGCTATACGAGAAAGCACTACATCATTCTGGAGGACGGCACACGGATCAGCGGCTCGTTGGGGCTTTCGGATGGTGAGCATAACGGACAGGTGGTCTACACCAAGCGAACCGAGATCGCACTCGGCGTAAAAGAATAAGCTTTCAGGGCGCATTCCTATAACGGGAATGCGCCATTTTGCGTCGGTCGGTTGACAAATCTTCCCGCTTGTGCTATACTGAAACCAATGTCCCGAAAGGTGGAAAAATCATGAAAATTGCTGTTATACTCCTTTGTATCCTTGCCAAGCTTTACGCAATGATCCTGCAGATCGTGCAGTATCGCTCGGCAGGCAATCCCACGCCCGAGAGCGTTGCCGACGTCTACGACGCCGAGACCTATCAGCGATGGAAGGCCTACAGCAGAGAAAAATGCCGTCTGCAGATGATCTCGACGGCCGTCTCCTGCGTCCTCAGCGTGGCTCTGCTGGCCACTAACGCCTACGCTGCATTTGCGGGGCTTTTCCCCGAAGGGATAGGGCAGATGTTTGCCGTTGTCCTGCTGGAGGTGGGCGCGAGCGTGATCGCCGGCGTCGCGATCTCCTATGCGGACTCCATCATCATCGAGGGGAGATACGGCTTCAACCGCTCCACCAAAATGACCTTCGTGAAGGATCAGATCCTCTCTCTGCTGGCAGGGCTGACCCTGTCGGCGGCGCTGGTCTCGCTCTACGCGCTGGCGCATCAGCTGGCGGGGGACTGTATGATCCCGGTCTTTGCCGGAGGCGTGTTTGCCTTTACCTTGCTCATTTCCTTTCTCTTCCCCCTCTTCAGCCGCCTCGGCAACAAGTTCACCCCTCTGGAGGAGGGGGAACTGAAGGCGCGTCTGCTGGCGCTGATGGAGAAGCACGGCTACAAGGTGCGCGCCATCGAGGTGATGGATGCCTCCCGTCGTACCACTAAGCTCAACGCATACTTTACCGGCATGGGCAAAATGAAAACCATCGTGCTCTACGACAATCTGGTGAACGCCATGTCCACCGACGAGATCTGCGCCGTCTTCGCCCACGAAATGGGGCACGGACTCCATCGTGACGTGCTGAAGCAGCAGATCCTGAATCTGGGCAATCTGCTGCTGATGGCGGTGCTGGCCTGGCTGGCGGTAAGCGCTCCCGCCCTTTACACTGAGTTTGGCTTTACTGCCGGAAACTATGGCTTTGCCTACATCCTCTTGGGCATCGGACTGGAGCTGCTCCAGCCGCTCACCGGAATCGTGACCAACGCTTACAGCCGTCACGCCGAGTATCGCGCCGACCGTCAGGCGGTCAAAGAGGGCTATGGTGAGGCAATGATCACGGCGCTGAAGAAGCTTGCCAAAGAAAACTTTGCGCATCTTGCTCCTTCCTCGGCGTTGGTGGTGCTGGAATACAGCCATCCGCCCCTTGCCGCCCGCATCGAGGCGGTGGAGCGTCAGATGGATGAAAATGAATGAATCAAGGAGGCAACCGATGAAAACCTATCTCTTCTGTAACGCACATCTCGACCCCGTTTGGCTCTGGCAATGGGAGTCGGGACTGGCCGAGGGGCTGTCCACCTTCCGCGTGGCGGCGGATTTCGTGGACGAGTATCCCGATTTCATCTTCAATCACAACGAATCGCTGCTCTACGAATGGGTGGAGGAGCACGAGCCCGCCCTCTTTGAGCGGATCAAGCGGCAGGTGGCGGACGGCCGCTGGAAGATCGTGGGCGGCTGGTTTTTGCAGCCCGACTGCAACATTCCCTCGGGCGAGTCTATCTTCCGTCAGGTGCTTCGCGGACGCATCTATTTCTACGACAAATTCGGCAAGGTCCCCGTGACGGCGGTGAACTTCGACTCCTTCGGTCACGCCCAAGGTCTCGTGCAGATGCTGAACAAGTGCGGCTACCAATACTACGTCAACATCCGCCCCGGCAGAGGCGAGTACGATTTTGACAGCGAGGACTTCCTCTGGAAGGGCTACGACGGCTCCGAGATCGTCGTCCACCGCTCCGATCGGGGCTACAACTCGGTCTTCGGCACGGCGGCGGCGGAGGTGCTGAAGTTCAACGAAAAGTGGGTGGAGAACGAAAACGGTCTCTTCCTCTGGGGCGTGGGCAACCACGGCGGCGGTCCCTCCCGTAAGGATCTGAACGATCTTGCCAAGCTGAAGGCGGAGGGCGTGGACGTCGTTCACTCCCATCCCGACGAATATTTCGCTACGGTTGACAAAGACAAGATCCCCGTGGTGGATCGGGGACTTAACCACATCATGCAGGGCTGCTACACCTCCATCATCCGCATCAAGCAGATGCACCGCAGACTCGAAAACGATCTGGTGATGGTGGAAAAGATGGCGTCCCACGCCGCGTTGGCGGGGCTGTCCACCTACGAGAAGCAGAAGATCGACGACGCCTGGCGGGATCTCTTGTTTGCCGAGTTCCACGATTCGCTCCCCGGCTCCTGCATTCAGCCCGTGGAGGAGGACACCATTCGCATTCTCGATCACGGGCTGGAGATCATGAATCAGCTCAAGGCAAAATACTTCCTCGCCCTGTCCGCAGGACAGGAGAAGATCCGCGACGGAAACTCCGTGCCGATCCTGGTCTACAATCCCCATCCCTTTCCCTACGATCAGCCTATCGACGTGGAATTCCTCTTGCCGAAACAGCTTTGGCACAAGGAATTTTCCAATCCCATCGTCTATCGGGACGGCCAGCGCATCCCCTGCCAGTCGGCGAAGGAATCTGCCAACTTCTACATGGACTGGTGCAAGCGGGTGGTGTTTGAGACACCCCTGCCGCCCGCGTCGGTGACCCGCTTTGACGTGTTCTTCGAGGTCATCGAGAAGCGTCCCACCCCCGATCCGCTGCCGCTGTTTGGCAGAGGTCCGGGCGGCGAGCGCCGCCCCTTCCGAGGTATCCACGTTGAAACCGCCAAGGGCAGCGTCAGCATTAGTCCCCGCACCGGTCTCGTGGACAGCTACGTCGTGGACGGCAAGGAGTTTTTTAAGCGCGGTGCGCTCTCGGTGGACGTGTTCGCCGACTCCTTCAACTGCTGGGACGGCAGACCCTTCTTCAATCCCCGTACCCCCATCGGCAGTTTTACTCCCATGACTCCCGGTCAGGCCACCGATTTTGCCGGCGTGAAGGGATCGCTGGTCGCCCCCGTCCGTGTCACCGACGACGGCGAGGTGAACGTGGTGATCGAAGCCGATCTGCAGTACGATCTCTCCCGTATGCTGGTGCGCTACATCGTCAACAAGCTGACCGGCGTACTGGAGATGGAGATCCGTGTCTTCTACGCCGAGAACGAAAAGCGGCTGAAGCTGATGATCCCTACTACGCTGGATAGCGAGGGCAGTGCGTATCAGGGACAGACCATCTTTGGCAGAGAGAAGCTCCGCGCAGACTATTGGGAGGTGCTTGCCCAGCATTGGCAGGCAGTCTCGGACGGAGAATACGCCCTTGCCATCATCGACGACGGCGTGTACGGCTCTCATTGCCATAGGGGCGAGGTAGGACTCTCCCTCGTCCGCTCGGCGGGCTACGGCGCGGGACGCTCCGCATGGGGCGAGCCCTTCCACGAATCCATGTATCAGCAGAGAATGGATCAGGGCGAGCGCCGTTACCGTTTCCGCTTTGAGGCGGGTAAGAAGGCGGACGTCCTCTCCCGCATCGACCGCGCGGCGGCGATCTTCAATCAGCGGGCGTATGCGCTGGCCTTCTGCCCCTCGGGAGAGGGGGTCAAGCCTGCTCCGCTGGTGACGGTAGACGAGGAGAACGTGACGCTCTCCTGCTTCAAGCAGAGCGAGCGGGATGAAAAGGTCTACATTATTCGCCTGTTTGAATGTCAGGGCGTCGCTACCCGGGCGAAGGTGGAGATCCCCGTGGCGGGCGCGGCGTTCGAGGCGGAGTTTGCGCCCTTCGAGATCAAGACCTTCCGTCTGGAGGACGGCAAGATCACCGAGACCGATATGCTGGAGGGCGCGGTGGAGCTACCCGAATAAAACAGAAAGATTCATCCTCGTGCGGTATGCAACGGGCATACAAAAAAGCACTTTCCTAATGCGACGTACTCTTAAGGACAGTTTCTGAGAATTAAGAACTACGAGCATTGCGAAGGCGAAGAAA
>CAZFJJ010000077.1:0-8581 GCA_964519075.1 uncultured Lachnospiraceae bacterium | reverse complement strand
GTCTTGCCGCACTCCATACAAGCGAACAGATCGGGCTCAAAGCCCATAATTGCCGCCAGCCGCCATTCGAACACCGCCTTCACGAACCAGATCGGCTTGTCCCGGTAACAGAGGACGTAAAGGGTGTTCAGAAGCAGACGGAGCAGTTGCTCCTGCTCTTCCTCCTCGGTGGCGACCTGCATCACCACGTCCGCTATGTAGCCCGCCAGCGCAAATCGGGTCAGATCCTCGCGTAAGGGGTAGAAGGTTTCTTCCGGCGTGCCTTCCTTCAGATACCACCGATCGGACTTGCGCTCGGTGATGAACAGCTCGCCGTAGGAGAAGGGCTGACAGATGGCGTGCCGCTGAGATGATACCGATCGGCTGCCGGGGGCGGACACGGTGATCTTGCCGCGGCTGCCGGTGAGAAGGGTGAGAAGATTATTGCCGTCGCCCGTGGGAACCACGCGCAGGACGATTCCCTTTACGGTCTCCTGTCTCGGCATACGGCTCACTTCCTTTCACGATATGCGGGGCTCAGTCCTGATTTCTGAATCCGAAATCGCGGATGATGAAATCGCTGTCCCGCCAGTTTTCTTTTACTTTGACCCACAGGTCGAGGAAGACCTTCACGCCGAAGAACTTTTCCATATCCTCGCGGGCGTAGGAGCCGATCTTCTTCAGCATAGAGCCGCCGTTTCCGATAAGCATCCGCTTGTGGGCTTCACGCTCGCAGAAGATTTCGGCGCGGATGCGGATCATCTTGCCCTCTTCCTTGAACTCTTCGATGACCACGGCGGTGCCGTGGGGGATCTCGTTGTCCATCAGACGCAGGATCTTCTCGCGGATGATCTCGCCTGCGATCTGCCGCTCGGGCTGGTCGGTGAGGGCGTCCTCCTCAAAGATCCACTCGCCCTCGTGCAGGAGCTTTTCGGCTTCCTGCTTGACGATGTTCACGCCGTCTTCCTTCAGCGCACAGATCGGCACCACCGAGGCGAAGTCGAAAATCTCGGCGTAGGCGGTGATGACCTCGCCCACCTTGACTGCACTCGACAGGTCGGTCTTGTTCAGTACGAGGATGGCGGGGGTGCCGTCCTGCTCAAAGCGGCGAAGCAGCTGCTTCTCCACGTCGCCGGGGGCGCGGGAGGCATCGGCGACCAGGATCGCCGCGTCCACGTCGGCAAGGGCGGTGCTGACGGCCTTCACCATCACGCTGCCCAGACGGGTTTTCGGCGAGTGCATACCGGGGGTGTCCAGGAAGACGAACTGGTTCTCGCCCTCGGTGAGGATGCCGGTAATCCGTGTACGGGTGGTCTGGGGCTTCTTGGAGACTATGGCAACCTTCTCGCCCAGCAGGGCGTTCAGCAGGGTGGACTTGCCCACGTTAGGTCTGCCGACGATGGCAAGGAATCCGATTTTTTGCATATCTATGTTTGGCGGCAGGAAGCCGCATCCTTTCGGTCAGATTGGTGATAACACCTTAGTATAGCACTTTTCGTGCCGTTTTGCAAGGGCTTTGGGAAAATTTGCGGTAGAGGTGCGGTTGATGCTACAGATATACGTTCCGTAGGGCGGGGCTTGTGGAGGTCACCGTCCAATTCCCATCTTTTCGAGGATCTCCTCCTGCCGTCGAAACATATCCGCCTCGTCCTCGGGGGAGGTTTCGTGGTCGTAGCCCAGCAGATGGAGCATGGAATGGACGGTGAGGAATGCCACCTCCCGCTTCAGCGAATGTCCGTACTCCTTCGCTTGCTCTGCAGCGCGCTCCATGGAGAGGACGACGTCACCCAGCGCGCAATACTCGCCGTCGCCGAAATCGTCGTCGAAGAGAGGGAAGGACAGCACGTCTGTGGGGCGATCCACGCCGCGGCTCTCACGGTTGAGGATATGGATAGCGGCGTTATTCACCAGCGTCACCGACACCTCGGCGGGGCGATCAAAGCCCTCGTATGCCAGGGTGGCACGGATGGCACAGTGGAGCAGATGCTTCAGTCCGAAATCGCATTTATACAAATGCTGCTCGTTTTCAATATATATCTTGGTTTTCATATTCGTTTGCTCAGTTCTGCTTTCGGAAGGTACGGGCGGGACGGTCGGCTTTGGAAGCCTTCTCCCGATCGTGCTTTTCGTACGCCTCGATGATCTTCATCACCAGCCGATGTCGCACTACGTCACGGGAGGTGAACTCGTGAATAGCGATGTCCTCTATGCCGCCGAGGATCCGTACCGCTTGTCCCAGACCGCTTTGGATATTGCGGGGCAGGTCGGTCTGGGAAAGGTCGCCGGTGACCACCGCCTTGGAGCCAAAGCCCAGACGGGTGAGGAACATTTTCATCTGCTCGGGGGTGGTGTTCTGCGCCTCATCGAGAATGATGAAGCAATCGTCCAGCGTTCGTCCGCGCATATAGGCCAGCGGAGCGATCTCGATGATGCCCTTCTCCAGATTGCGGGCGTACGCTTCGGCGCCCATAGTTTCGTAAAGGGCGTCGTACAGGGGGCGCAGGTAGGGATCGATCTTGCTCTGCAGGTCGCCGGGGAGATAGCCCAACCGCTCGCCTGCCTCCACCGCAGGGCGGGTGAGGATGATGCGCGAGACCTCCTTCCGTCGGAGGGCGGTCACCGCCATGGCAACGGCCAGAAAGGTCTTGCCCGTACCCGCAGGACCGATGCCCAGCGTGACCGTGTTCTTGCGGATCAGATCCACGTACCGCTTCTGACCCACGGTCTTTGCCTTAATAGGCTTGCCCTTGGCGGTGATGCAGATGCAGTCACTGCCCATCGCGTCCAGATCACCGCCCTCGCCCGACAGACAGAGCGAGAGCGCGTATTCGGTCTTTTGCTCGTTGACCTCCTCGCCCACCTCCGCCAGTCGCTTCAGATGGGAGAGGGTGGCGATGGCAACGGCAACGTCGGCCTCGTTGCCCGAGACGGCGATGGTATTCTCCTCGCCCGAGCGCAGGGAAATGCGCACCGACAAACGGTTTTCGATAAGGATCACGTTGCGATCCATGCTGCCGAATATTGCGGCAGACTGCGCCGCCGATTCAATGGGAAGAAACTGTTCCATAAAATCCTTTCCGCCAAGGGCTCTGCCCTTGGATCCCGCCAAGAACCTTTTTATAAAAAGGTTCTTGGAACTCCAAAAACTTTTGGGGAATATATTTGTGTTTGCACGTTATTGTGTGTCCGGAAGTCCCGTCATAGGCACGCTTTCGGCGATGTCCATGATGCAGTAGACCTGCCAGGTCAGCGTGACGCCGCTGTCGGTATGCTCCACCGAGCGGGTCAGCGACAGGATCTCAGACGTGCCCAACTCCTTTGAAACCAGCGCTGCCATCCGTTCTGAGGCGATCGCTTCAGCCTCGGCGGCTGTGCGGGTGAGCGTGACCGTCTCGTAGCCGACCGTCCGCTCGGTGGCGATGGCGATGGGCAGCGGTGTGCCGTCGGGCAGGGTCAGGGCATCCTTACTTATTATTGTACCATAAGTTGGGGTCAAAATGCTACTGGTTTCGAAAAGTTTTACCGATTTTTTGAAAAAAATCAGCGACTTTTTCACAGCTACCTCCCCGCTGGGACGGCTGACCTCTTCAGAAAGCGGTACCTCCACCGTAAAAGTGCGCTCTACTCTGGCATAGACCTTGCCTGCCGCCGTTGTCAGCCGCCACCGATCCTCCTCCATTTCGCAGAGCCCCGAGATCAACAGCTGACCGGGGAGAACTGCCTCCCCCGGTTTGACCATTATCTGTCCGTCGTACAGCTCGATCCGCTCGATCAGACCGCCGTAGGCTGCCGTAAGAGACGAGGGGCGGTCGTCCTTCGGCGCAGCATCCGGGAAGGCAGATTCGGTGACCTGTACCTCGCAGCGGGTGCCGATGATGTTGACGGCGATGAAGGCGATACGGTCGTCCCGAAGCAGTACCTCCTGAGCGGTCACGATGGCGTCGATGGGCGGAATATAGCTGCCCACCTCCACCCCTTGCTCTGCCAGCAGTTCCAGCACCTCGTCCTCACCCAGAGTCGCGCAGCCTACCACGCGGATCTGCCATAGAAAGAGCGATCCCGAAACGGTGATGGCGGCGGCGGCACAAAGCCCTAAGAGCAGTCCCACCCGACGGCGAAATTGCCACAGATAGGGGGTAAGTCCGCCGTACTCCACCGTCTCCACCGTGAACGAGTAGTCCGCCAGCAGGCGAAGCAGACGGCGTCGCTGATAGATCGGTATCAGAAAGGACAGCCTGCCGTCCGCCTCCCGTTTTTGTTGGGCTACGTTGATCCTTCTGCGCAAAAACAGCGTAGCCGCCGCCTCCGCCCGACCGCCCAGCGTGATCCTCGCGTAGCCGATCAGCAGGCAAAAGAGGCGGAAGATCATCGGGGACACAGCTCCATTCCGCGGATGCGCCCCGTGATCTGCATCTCGCCCGCATAATAGCTCTTCAGCATCAGACCGCTGCCGTCGATTCGCAGTCCGCCTTGGGACAGACGGAGCAGGATCACCTCGTCTTCGTAGACCAGCACGCCGTTGCATCCTGCTACCGTCACCTCGCCGGGGACGAAGCTGACCTCAAAGCCCGACGTAGGGATTCTCTCATGTTCCATAGCATAATCCTCCCGAAAAAATAATAAGATTGCAAAAAAAGTCTATTCCGAAGGGGTGCGAAAGATGCTATGAATCGGGCAAAATCGAAATGCCGCGGGCAGATTTCAGCGTACGCAAAAGGGAAGGGCGGGCAGAGCTGTCTGCTCCTGCTGTGGGGGCTGATCCTGTTCGCTCTGCGGGACTCCGCTCTGTTGGCAGAGACGGTCACCGACGCGCTGGCGCTCTGCGTGGGGCGGGTGATCCCCGTCCTCTTTCCCGTTGCGGCGGCAGGAGGACTACTCACCTGCTTCGCCGCGCCGCCGCGTTTTCTCTGCCGACCGATCGGACGACTCTTCCGACTGTCCGACGCCTCGGTAGGCGTGCTGGTCATCGCACTGGTGTCGGGCTTTCCCATCGGCGCGATGCTTTCGTCAAGGCTGCTGGAGACAGGACGGATCGGGCGAGAGGAGGCATCCCGACTGGCCTGTTACACCAACAACGCCTCTGCCGCATTCCTGACGGGATGCGTGGGTGCGCGCTTCTTCGGCGACCGACGGATCGGCTGGATCCTGTGGATTTCCACCACCGCTGCCGCTCTGACCGTGGGATTTTTTATGGCGCGACGCGCGCCGTATCCTACCCCTGATGTGGCAGGAGAGCGCACTTTGCCAACGCCGACGCAGTTGGCGCAGTCGCTGAAAGCGACGGGGCAGGGAATGCTGAATCTCACCGTTTTTGTTGTATTTTTTGCCGTTTTCTGCGCTTTTTTGGAGCGAACGCTGACCGCGATTCTGCCTGCGAGCAAGCTGTCTGCGCTCCTTGCGGCGGTGGTTTCTGCTTTCTTTGAGATCACGGGCGGACTTGGTGCAATCGCTGACCTATCCCTCGCCCTGCCGCTGCGGGTGGGACTTGCGGGAGCGGCGGCGGGATTTGGCGGTCTGTCGGTCTTCCTGCAATGTATGGCGGCGGGGCGGGCGGTGCAGGGCAGACGCCTTTGGAAGGCGCGGCTGGGGATCGGATTTTTGGCGGGAATCTTGGCGCTGTTGCTCTGCTTTATTTGCCGATGGGATTGACAAATCGACCGCTTCGTGCTACAATAAAGACAATGATTCTTGCCAAAAGGAAGTGTGCCGCGACCGTGAAAACGCCCTCCGTATTCGTATTCGACATGGGTCGAGTCCTGCTCGATTTCGATCCTTCGCTTTGTATAGATCCTCACCTGCCCGATCCCGCCGACCGTGCGGAGATCTCCCGCGTAGCCTTCGCCTCCCCCGAGTGGAGGATGCTGGACGCGGGGACGATCACCGACGAGGAAGCCCTTGCCGCATGGCAGTCAAGACTGCCAGAGCGCCTGCATGAGCCGATGGCTGCGATTTTTGCGGATTGGCATCGCTATATGCCCGAGATCCCCGATATGTGCAATTTGGTGCGCGATCTGCGTTCGGCGGGCTATCCCGTCTATCTCCTCTCCAACGTCTCCCTGCGCTTTGCCAAGCTGAAGGAGTTTTTCCCCGTATTCCCCCTGCTGCAGGGCTACGTGGCCTCGGCAGAGGAGCGGGTCTGCAAGCCGGAGCGGCGGATCTACGAGATCCTTTTGGATCGCTATCACCTGTCCGCCGAGGATTGCATCTTCGTGGACGATCTGCCCGCCAACGTGGAGGGCGCAAGGGCGGTAGGAATGCAGGGCTACGTCTTTGACGGCGATGCCGATAAGCTCCGCCGCACGCTGACCGAGATGGGCGTAAATCTTCCGCCTCGCGTCATTCCGGACAAGACCGGTCTGGTGCTGGAGGGCGGTGCGCAGAGAGGCGTGTTCACCGCAGGCGTGCTGGACAAGCTGATGGAAGAGGGCTATCACTTCCCCTACGTAGCGGCTGTGTCGGCAGGTGCCTGCAACGCCTACAGCTACGTCTCGTGGCAGAAGGGACGTACCCTCAAGTGTATGCTTCCTTCCAAGGACACGAACTATTTCGGCGCAGGCGAGCTGATCCGCACCGGACGGCTGATGAATCTGGAGAAGGTCTTCTTCGGAATCCCCAAGCGAATCCCCTTTGATTTTGACAACTTCTTCGCCAGCGAAAAGAAGCTGGAGCTGGTGGCTACCTCTGTGGAGACCGGAAAGCCCCATTATTTTCGGGTGAAAAAGTGCAAGTACCGCCTGGGGCGCGTGGGGATGGCCTCCTGCGCGATGCCCATCCTTACCTCGCCCGTGCGGATCGCAGGACACGACTATCTGGACGGCGGCGTTGCGGACTCCATCCCCGTTGCCCGCGCGCTGGAGCAGGGTTGTGAGAAGGCGGTGGTCATCCTCACCCGCCTGCAGGGTAAGCTTCCCACCGTTTCGGACAAGATGCAGAAGTTCTCCCGCCGTTATTTCCGCAAAAGACCCGAATTTGCAGAGGTGTTCTGCCGACGCGAGGAGATCTACAAGGCGCAGCTCGACCTTTTGGATAAATTGGAGGCCGAGGGTAAGGTCTTCGTCATCCGTCCCACCGTTCCTACCGTGTCACGGCTGGAGCGGGACGAAGCGAAGCTTACTGCCTTCTATCAGCACGGCTACGAAACCATGACGCAGCGCATGGACGAGCTGCGTGAGTTTTTGGAAAAATGAGAAGCAAACGCATCTCAAGTGGGAGTAAAACCATGGCTATTTTGCAAATGAGAATGATCTCTTCTTTGGAAAAGTGCTTCTACGACGATCCTATTGACAGCAAAGCAGAGAAAACGAAATTTATCATGTTCCGCAACGAACGGCTATCCTTTCAGGTGGTCTATCGGATGGACGATCCCACCGTGGATATTCACCGTTGGTGCCCGATCCGGCTGGGCGGTGCGCTGGCAGACTACGCCACCGTGCGGCTGGTCTCCAACGTGCTGAATATGTACCCCACCTATCCCAAAAATCCGGGTGGCGCGTTCATCCGCACCGAGCCGGGAGCCTATCCCGATCTGCTGCGCCCCATGCTCTATCCGGGCGCGGTGTCTCTCCCCCACGATCAGACCCACAGCCTGTGGGTGGATATCGAGCTGCCCGAAGGCTTTGCCGCAGGCACCTACGGTATTTCGCTGTCCATTCTCCCCCATCCCGGAGCAGAGCCCTGGGGGACGGTCAGCGGAGAAGTGCAGGTGGTGAATGCCGATCTGCCCCGCCAGACGCTGATCCACACCGAATGGTTCTACACCGACTGCATCGCCAACTACTATCATACGAAGGCGTTTTCCGAAAAGCATTGGAAATGCATCGAAAGCTTTATCCGTACCGCCACCCGCAACGGCATCAATATGATCCTCACCCCCGTGTTCACCCCCGAGTTGGACACCTACGTGGGCGGTGAGCGGCTGACCACTCAGCTGGTGGAGATCGAGCTGGAGGAGGACGGAAAGTACCGCTTCGGTTTTGCAAAGCTTCACCGCTGGATCGACCTTTGCCTCTCCTGTGGTGTGGAGTATTTCGAGATCCCGCACTTCTTTACCCAATGGGGCGCCAAAGCCACCCCAAAGATCATCGTCAAGGTCAACGGCAGAAATAAGAAGTATTTTGGGTGGCACGTGGCCTCTACCGATCCCAAGTACGCCGATTTTCTCACCCAATTTATTCCTGCACTGCTGAAGGAATTCGACGATCGCGACCTTGGGGACAAGTGCATCTTCCACGTGTCAGATGAGCCAAGTCTTTCCCAGCTGGAGCAATACACCCAATGCAAAAATCTGATCGCGCCGTACGTTGGGGAGAAGCCCATCATCGACGCGCTGTCGCATCTGGAGTTTTATACGCAGGGCGTGGTGCAAAAGCCGGTGCCCAACACCCGCAGCGCGATGCAGTTTGTTGAGGCAGGCGTTCCCGGATTGTGGACGTACTACTGCGGCGGCGGCAGAGCAGGAGTGGCAGACCGCTCCATCTCCATGCCCACCGCCCGCACCAGAATCCTGGGCGTTCAGCTTTATCTCTACAATATCGAGGGATTCCTCCATTGGGGCTATAATTTCTACAATTCCTGCCATTCCTACACTCCAATGGATCCCTAT
>CAZFJJ010000076.1:0-8647 GCA_964519075.1 uncultured Lachnospiraceae bacterium | reverse complement strand
CCTCGAGACCCTGAATGTCGATCATAGTGTCCCAGGAACCGTCCTCAGCGGTGATCAGACCGCAGGAGATACCTGCAACGGGAGCCTTGATCGGAACGCCTGCTGCCATCAGCGCCAGAGTGGAGCCGCAGACAGATGCCTGAGAGGTGGAACCGTTGGAGGAAACGACCTCGGAAACCAGACGCATTGCGTAGGGGAACTCCTCAACGGAGGGGAGCACGGGAACGAGGGAACGCTCGGCCAGTGCGCCGTGACCGATCTCACGACGGCCGGGAGAACGGATCGCCTTTGCCTCACCGGTGGAGTAGCCGGGCATATTGTAGTGGTGCATATAACGCTTAGAGGTCATCTCGTCGATGGTGTCGAACTCCTGAGAGTCGGACAGAGTGCCCAGCGTTGCGATGGTCAGAACCTGGGTCTGGCCACGGGTGAACATACCGGAGCCGTGTACGCGGGGGAGCAGGTCGATCTCAGCGGCAAGGGGACGGATCTGATCCATTGCGCGGCCGTCCACGCGCTTCTTATCAACCAGCAGCCAGCGGCGAACGATCTTCTTCTGGATCTTGTAGATCAGCTCTTCCATCATGCCGGGAAGGTCGGGATACTCTTCGGAGAACTTCTCCAGAATAGCGTCCTTTACGGGAACCATGCGCGCGTCACGAACGTTCTTGTCGTCGGTGTCCAGCGCAGCCATTACGTCAGCCTCGCAGAACGCGAAGATCTTGTCGAACATATCGTGATCCAGATCGCCGGAGGGATAGTCGAACTTGGGCTTTCCGATCTCGGCAACGATGGAGTCGATGAAGGTACAGAGGGTCTTGATCTCCTCGTGAGCCTTCATGATCGCCTCGAACATCACGTCGTCCTCGACCTCGTTGGCGCCTGCCTCGATCATAACGACCTTAGCGTGAGAGCCTGCAACGGTCAGCTCCAGATCGCTGACCTTGCGCTGCTCCTGAGTGGGGTTTACAACGATCTCGCCGTTGCAGAGACCCATGTAAACGCCTGCGATGGGGCCGTTCCACGGAATGTCGGAGATGGACAGAGCGATGGAGGCACCGATCATAGCGGTGATCTCGGGAGAGCAGTCGTAGTCAACTGCCATAACGGTGAGGGTGAGGGCTACGTCGTTGCGCAGATCCTTGGGGAACAGGGGGCGAACGGGACGGTCGATAACGCGGGAGGTGAGGATAGCCTTCTCGGAAGGTCTGCCCTCACGGCGGAGATAACCGCCGGGGATCTTGCCGACAGCGTAGAGCTTCTCGTCGAAGTCTACCGACAGGGGCAGGAAATCGATGCCGTCACGGGGCTTTTCGGATGCGGTAGCGGTACAGAGCACAGCGGTTTCGCCGTACTTCACGAGACAGGAGCCGTTGGCCAGACCTGCCATTTTGCCGGTCTCTACAACGAGAGGACGGCCTGCGAGAGTGGTTTCAAACACTTTGTAGTTTTTGAATTCCAGAGCAGAGGACATTGCCATAACTTTTTCTTCCTTTCAATATACGTCAAACTTAGCGGCGAAAGGGATTGTCTATAGTGCAAACAGCCGGATCCGTGACGGTCACGGGTACGCCTGTTCGCACTGCAGAGGCAACTCCCTCTCGCAAATTTACGGTGTTTTGCGGAGATCGCGCCGACCGCCGCAAAGGGTGAACGGATTCCCGCAGATAAGCGGTCTGCCCGCTTATCTACGGAAAAAAAGGCGTAGCAGGGCTACGCCTTCGGCTTACTTTCTGAGACCCAGTCTTTCGATCAGAGCACGGTAGCGCTCGATGTCCTTCTTCTGGAGGTAACCCAGCAGGTTACGTCTCTTACCTACCATTTTCAGCAGGCCGCGACGGCTGTGGTGGTCCTTGGGGTTAGCCTTCAGGTGAGCGGTCAGATCGTTGATGCGCTTGGTCAGTACAGCAACCTGTACTTCAACCGATCCGGTGTCGCCCTCGTGGGTAGCATACTCGGTAATGATGCCGGTCTTTACTTCTTTCTGAAGCATGGTGTTTCACCTCATAAAATAATATTTTCGAAAAACTCAGAAAACGGCAGGTGAATAACCGTGTACGGTACTGTCCGAAGGGGGAGTTGCGCCCTTTGGGAAAGCCGCCGTCGGTAACAAACCCGTTCACCGAGTCTCCGATTCTTTCTGCGGGCAAATTTTCGCCTGCAGGGGTTATTATAACACAGAAGAGGACAATAGGAAATAGCGATTTTGCGATATTTACAAAATGTTTACAAGTCTGAACAGGGCAATCCCTCTACGGTGTAGCATTCGCTGTTCAATCCGCCCCACATATCCGCTCGGTGTAGAAGACGTGCTTGTGATCACCGCAGCCCACCGACTCGTCCTGCTCCGACGGATCGATAGAAACGATAAACTCTACCGCCAGACAGAGATAGCCCTCCTGATCGATTTGCAGATAGAATCCGGACCCGCCTTCTTGATTGCCTATTTTGGTCCGGAGTCGATCCTCCGCGGCAGAAACCGCTTCGGAGGTGGCATTTTTCAAAAAGCGGGAGTAATCTCCCTGATTGAGATAACTGACGCGCAAGCATTGCAAGGTGGTGGATAATTGTACACGAATTTCCTCATCGGTTTTATGTTCCCCAATGTACAACTCGTAATACAGGTGATATTTACTGCCGTCGGCGTGTTCGTCTATACGCAGTTTGTAGGCGGACAGATCGCTGATTCCGTACCGGGATTTCACAATTTCATCTCCTGCCTGACGGATTTTCGCCTCATCGGTGATCGGGCGAGGATTGACCGTGTACAATCCGCTGAAGGTGATTCCGCCGTCCTTTTCCCCATCGGTGGGGGAAACCGAGCCGTACAGCGTGCGATCAGAGGCAAGCGTGTGCAAGGGGAGATATTCTCCATCCTGACTGACAATTGCGTACTCGGGGAAAACAATCTCGCCTTTGATTTTTACATCCTCGCCGTTGTCATCCAGCAGGGTCAGCGTTTGATCCGCCGCATTATACCGCACCTGCCGGATCACCGCAGGCTCGGCAGTGACCGATACGATCTCGCCGCCCGTGATCACCACGGTGGAGGGATAGGTCTCTTGGATCAGCAGCTGCCCTGTGTAGGAGACGGTAAACTCATCTCCCGCAACGGGCGGATCAAAGCCCTCGGGGAGAGCGAAAAAAAGCGTGCTATAGCTGTACAGCATCGTCGCCCGATTGGGGACGTGCATACCGTAATCGTAATTTGCAGTGACGGTGTAGGTGGGATATTGCTCTTCGGGGGCATCGCCGGAGCCTGCAGGCTCTCCCATGTCCGCACAGGCACAAAGCGACAGAGCGGTGAAAGCCGCCAGAATAATCGAAAGCAGTTTTTTCATCGTTTTTTCTCCTTTATCACATAATTGAACCGTTCAAACCGCGTCACGCCCCACGATCGCAGAAGGGCTTCGCTGCGATCGCGGTGAGTGTCGGTGTTAAAGTCGGGGATCAACGGCAGGCGAACGGTGATCTTCTCTGCTCCCGCCAGCGACAGGAGCAGGCGCAGATTCTTCTCCACACGGAAAAAATCCCTGCCGGTGTAGGCGCGGTAGACGTCGGGATCGGTGTCCTTGACGTCTACGATAAAGTGATCTACCAGCCTGGCCGCCCGCTCCACCGCACGGGGACTTACCCAGAGAGAGGTCTCGCAGTAGATCTTCCAATCGGTGGCAAGCTTTGCAAACGCCTCCATAAAGTCCACGTACAGGAGCGGCTCACCGCCACCGAACATGACTCCGCCACCGGTAGCAAGAAAGTAGAGCGAGTCGATCTTCACAAGCTTATACAGACTCTCGGGGGTGAAAATATGGCGAGGTCGCCCCCGATCCCGGGAGCTTTCGGGGTTGATGCAGTATTTGCATCGCAGGGGACAGCCTTGTGCGCAGACCAGCGTGGTCACGCCCTCGCCGTCGGTCTCCATCCTGAGGCGATCGTAGCCGATGGAGGGAAAAATGGGGGGCATCAGGCTTCCTGCTGATCGGCAGGAATATAAACGGCGGCGAAGTGGGTTAGGTCGTACTGATCCATGGCGTACAGCTCCCCCTTGCAGCGGACGAGATACATCCACGCTTCCTGCTCCTCGGTGCCGTTATCGCCTACCAGAACGAAAAATTCGCCTGCGTACACGGTTTCCACAATACCGGACGAGCCTTCCTCGCCCTCCACTACGTCGTACAGATTGAAATCACCGGTTGCCACGTACATCGTTTCGCTGTCGTACAGGGTAAAATCGGTAAGATAATACACGGGAAGCAGATCTCCCATTTCTACCATCTCTCCGTCCAGCGTCTCGGTAGTCTCGGGCGGCAGAGTCATTCCCCCTTGCAGCTCCAGCGTAGTGGTGGAAGCGGGAGCTGCCATATCACCGTCCAGCTGATTGCCGCCAATCGACGACATCTCCGCACAGGAGGTGCTCGCCACGATCATCCCCGCCGACAGTCCCACTACGGCGACGGTTTTGCCCAGCGCGCGGCGGCGGGCAAGGGCACGCTCCAGCGTCAGTACCTCTGCCTCGCATTTAGGGCAGGTGCCGCGGCATTCGCCCTTGTGGGAGCAGTTTTCGACCACCCAATCAATGTCGTTGGCGGCCGCGATCTGCGCACGGATCTCTTTCAGGATTTTACATTTATCTTTGCCTTTCATAGTACGGTTTCCTTTCCATAAATTGATTTCTTTCATCTATTATACGAACGAGTTAGCAAAAACCCTCAGTACCGGGCAAATTTTCATTCAATCTGTGCAAGAACCGAATGGCTTACCTGGTCGCCTAAAATCATCAGCATCAAAATAATCGCCAGCAAAACGATCTCGCAAATTGCCAAAATCCACAGCCGCCGTTTCAGCTTTGTGCGGCTAAGATTCCAAATTTTCGTTTGCAGCCATTCTTCGGCCGCGATGACGGCGAGAAGCAACATTAGCAAATAGGGAAATAACGGCAGTAGTGCGATAACGATTTCGAAAAACGTTTTCACTGACGGCGATGGGCCGTCATACGTGGTATACATAGTGATCAGCGGCATCACAATCAAAAGAAACACGCAAAGAGCGATCAGGATTTTCTTCGTCACACGGCAAACGTTCAAGCAGATTTTCATTCGATTCCCTCCTCTATTGAACAAATCCTCCAAAACCGCAAAGATCCGAAGAACTTCCGTCCTTCGGATCTTTGATGCGGGCGGAAGCTCGTCCTCTCACCCACAGTATAACACATTATTTTGGTTTTGTCAAGACTCAATTCAGCGCTCCCGAACGAAATAATTGCCTTTTTTCAAATGAAAGTAAGCAATCTTTCCTTCCCGTCTGCCGCCCAGCGTCTCTGCGATGCAGTCAATACCGTTGAGGGTGAACCTGTCGCCACCGGAAGGAAGCGGAAGCTCCACTTCTGCCGTCACGCCGTCGGGGATAGTAAACGCCCAGACAAACTTACCGTCCTCCCAGTGCCAGCGGCTCTCGATCCTGCCGCGGACGCTGTCGTAGGAAGCCGCGACCGAGGTGATCCGCCGCTGTCCTTCGGGGATCTCGCCGTCCTTTCGCAGGTCGGGACGGGGCGCGAGGATCAGCCGCTCAAAGCCGGGAGCGTTCTCGTCGGGGCGAATGCCCGCCATGCCTGAGAAGAACCATTCCGCCACCGCGCCGTAGGCGTAGTGATTGAAGGAGTTCATCCCCACGTCGCCAAAGCCCCGCTCGCGGGTGTAGGAATTCCACCTTTCCCACACCGTCGTCGCACCCGCACGGAGCGAGCAGAGCCAGGAGGGTTCTGCAGTCTGCAAGAGGAGAGAATAGCAAAGATCGTCCATGCCGTATGCGGAAAGGGTGGTCATCAGCGCACCCGTTCCCACAAATCCCGTGGAGAGGCGATAGCCGTTTGTCACGATCTTTTCACGAAGCAGTGCCTTCGTCGGCTCGATCCACTCCTCGGGAAGCATTTGAAACTTGAGCGCCAGCAGACACGCCGTCTGACTTTGCTGGGTCAGCCCGTCTGCACCCAGATACAGATCGCAGAAATGGGACTTGATCTTTGCGGTGAGATTTCGGTAATACTCTGCTCTGCCGTCGTAAAAGTCGCCCGCCTCTACCGACAGCTGACGGCTGTACGCCTCCATCAGCATAGCGTCGCAGGCGTAGTAGCAGACGGCGATGTAGCGCGGCTCGGTGTAATCGTAGGCCAGCCAGTCGCCGTAGGTGGTACGGGGGCCGTCCTCACCAAGCGTTGCCAGGAAGTCCATGTAGACCTCCATGCCGTCGTAATGCTCTTTCGTCACGGGCGTGCCGTACATTCTCCGCAGGACGGCGGGAATGATCACGCCCGCGTCCGCCCAAGCGGCGTCACCGCTGTTGGTGGGGCGATCCTCCAGCGAGCGGGGAAAGACCTCTGCAAAGCCGCCGTCTCTCCGCTGGGAATCTCTGCCGTCCCGAAGCCATTTGGTCATAAAATCGTTGATATTGGCCAGATACGCCCCCGCGCCGCTGAAGACCTGGGCATCGCCCGTCCAGCCCAGCCGCTCGTCCCGCTGAGGACAGTCGGTGGCCACCGACAGATAGTTGCCCCGCATTCCCCACAGCACGTTGGAATACAGCGCGTTCACTTCCCCGTCGGAGCAGGAGAAGGAGGAGGTCTCCCGCATTTCGGAACCGACCACTCTTCCCTCCACCTTGCAGAGGGTCAGATCGCCGTCGGCGGTGATCTCCAGATAGCGGAAGCCGAAAAAGCTGTGGGCGGGAGTGAAGGTCTCGCCTCCCTCTCCCGAGGCGATATAGATCATCCGCGACTTGGCGGTACGGTAGTTTTTGATGTACACGCTTCCCGCAGAGCCGTCGCAGCCTCTGGCAGGATCGCCGCTGTCGTTGAGCATCTCGCCGCACAGGACGGTCATGCGGGTGCCGCGTTCTGCCCGAAGGGTGAAGCGGGGCTGACCGACCATATTCTGTCCCAGATCGAGGGTGAGAGTCTCGCCCGCGCGGAGCGTGACCGCCTCGCATTCGCTGCCCACATTGGTGCAAAGGGCGTTGATCTTGCCGTACACGGTGCCGTCCGCCACGCTTCCCTCCCAGAGCGTTGCGCTGACAGGACGGCGCAAGAGATTAGTCTTCTCCCGTACGGGAGGGCCGAGCAGCGGCTCCACCAGCGGATTCGCCTCGGTGTAGAGGGATGCCACCGTCCATTGGTAGGCATCGGGAGCGGTCTGCACCGCGGGATAGGTGGCGTCCACCATCTCGCCGTCGTAGATGTCGGCCGCGCGGACGTGCCCGCCGAACATCGTCTCCCACGCCTCGTCGGTGGCGACGCTTCTCTCGCCGTCCGCACCCGAAATCGTGATCTCCGCCATGAAAGCGGTATTCTTGCAGCCGTAGTTGCCGAAGGAGATACGTCCGCTCCACCAACCGTCGGAGAGCGCTACGGTGAGGGTATTATCACCCGCCTTACAGAAGGGGGTGAGGTCGTAGGCATAGGAAGCGACACGGAAGTTATAGTCGGTCCAGCCGGGCTTTAACTCGTCGAACACAAGAGCGCCGTTCTCGTACGCGCCTACCCGATCGCCGTTGACGAACAGATCGAAAATGCCCAGCGACGTTGCCTCGATGGAGACGCTCTCTCCCGCCGCCACCGTAAAGGGGCGTCTAAACCAGACGATGCCGCCCTCGTCGGGCAGAGTCATGGAACGGTCGTTGAAATGGTGATCCCCCCACGGGTTGCCCGTGATCCGTCGCGGGCGCGCGGGATTGCAGATCCATTTTGCTGTTTTCATAAATACCGCCTTTCTGCAAGGGCGCCGCCCTTGCATCCCGGAATGAACCTTTCTTTCAAGAAGGGTTCATTCACCTCCAAAGAACTTCTGTGAAGTGCCGCAAATACTTACGGCACACATTGACTACATTCATTTTACCGCACCAAAGCAAGAATTGCAAGTGCAATTCTTGCGGAAATTGACCCAAATATTGCGGTCGGGGTGACAGTACGGGGCGGTTATGCGGTACACCGATCCTTGCATTGCCCAAACCGCTCGACAGGACAGAAGGCACCGTCTCCTACAGAGTTGGTGCGCACCGTCACCCTCCCGCCGTAAGGACGCGCATCCTTTTACTGCAAACCGATCCGTTCCCCCGTTTTTCGCAAAATATTGTCGAAAAACTTGCATCGCTCCGCATATTTTTTCAAAAACGCCTTGATTTTTGCGAAGAAATACTGTATAATAATTCTGTATGAAGAAAAAATCGATTTTCGTACGCGCTCCCATTTTCGAAACGAGGGGCAGACGTCCCTTTTCCGCCGCGCAAACACCGTAGCGGTAAAACGGTCAGCACGGTCTCTCCTATCGGGGTATGCAGGAACGCCCGCGAAAAACTTCATTCGATTTCAAAAAAGGAGTTCTAAATCATGAGCAATGAGACTTATGAGTACGCATTCAGCAACGAAGTTGCTGAGATGTGCACGGTAAAGCAGGGTCCCAACCACGGTCCCGCTCCTCTTCCTGAGGAAGGCCTGTGGGTACAGGCAAGACAGATCGGTGACATTTCCGGCTACACTCACGGTGTGGGCTGGTGTGCTCCCCAGCAGGGCGCCTGCAAGCTGTCCCTGAACGTAAAGAAGGGTATTATCGAAGAGGCACTGGTGGAGACCATCGGCTGCTCCGGTATGACCCACTCC
>CAZFJJ010000075.1:0-8682 GCA_964519075.1 uncultured Lachnospiraceae bacterium | reverse complement strand
ATGTGGGAAGCGGCGATGCGGATCCCGTTTTCCATAGACTCGCTGCCGATGACGAAGAGCAGCAGCTCTTTGTCGCGGTTATTGTAGTAGAACTTGTCGCCTGCCTTGACGGGCATACCGAAGGTGTAGGGCTTAAAGTCGCAAGCCTCCGCCATTTGGATGGAGTTGAGAACGGCTTCCCGCTCGGTCTTGCAGATGTCCAGATAGGTCTTGTAGCCCTCGGCGTAGACGTTCATCTCTTCCTCTGCCTGCTCGTCCAGCGCCTCATAAACGTTTTTGCGGGAGTAGAGCAATTTCTCCTGCAGTGCTTTGATTTCGTCAGGTGTCATTTTGTACCTCCGTTGGGTAATATTCTTTATATTTTTCAACCATCCCCGCAACCTTTTCTACGTATTTTTCAGTCTCGGGATATGGAATGTTTACAAGTTTGCCGTTTTGGGAGTATTCATCGTTCTTGAGCCATTGGGCAACGGCGGTAGGCCCTGCGTTGTAGGCGGCAAAGGCAAGCTCCCAATCGCCGAAGCGATCGTACATACGGGAGAGGTAGTAGGTACCGTAGCGGATGCTGATCTGTGGCTCGAAGAGTGCGTCAGCGTCGTAGGTCTCGCCCAGATAGCCCTGCATCTCCGCAAAGGTAGCGGGCATCATCTGCATCAGCCCCCGCGCGCCCACCGTCGACACGGCATCGGCATCGAAATTGCTTTCGCAGTAAATGACGGCGTAGATCACCGC
Source organism: uncultured Lachnospiraceae bacterium (assembly GCA_964519075.1). Taxonomy (GTDB): domain Bacteria; phylum Bacillota; class Clostridia; order Oscillospirales; family CAG-272; genus CAKSQF01. The sequence goes on along the minus strand of CAZFJJ010000075.1, from coordinate 7,950 downwards.
TTCCTCTACTCCGAATTCCTTCGATGCTGCTTCAACCAGATCGGCGTACTGTAGTTTTAGAGGCTCCTCTTCGTCCTTGCGAAAATAAATCCCCTCATCTATCTGATCCAAAACCTCGTGCAGCAGAGACATTGCACCGATCAGCGCAAGCAGAACGACAACGATCACTGCAGCAGTAAGCATCCCTTTTTTAGCAGATCGTGCAGTTTTTCGATTTGTCATTTTCAAGTTCTCCTATCAAGCGATCTACCTGCGCTTCTACCGATGCAACACCGTCGTTTCGGATCACGAAATCTGCGCGCTCTTCAAAAAACGCATCGCAGTGCTGATTTTTGATCCGCATTTCTGCGGCAGAACCGTCAATGTGATCGCGGGCACGGATGCGCTCGATCCGCAGGGCTTCGGGTGCCGTCACCGCAACGACCTTGTGGCAGATCGCCTCCATCCCCGCCTCGTAGAGCTGGGGGGCATCCAGCAAAAGAACCGCACAGCCATCCGCTTCCCGCTCCCGACAGATCCGCTCTACTTCCCTTTGCACGAAAAGGTGGACGATGGCGTTGAGCGTCGCCAGCTTTTCTTTATCTGTGAATACGATCCCCGCCAGACGGCGGCGGTCGATGATGCCGCTCCCGTCCCGTAAGGGACCGAAGGCGGATTCCAGCGCTGCGATACACGCGACGTCTTCCCGATACAGGCGATGAACGATGGCGTCGGTGTCGATCGAGTCGATCCCGCGGCGGGCAAAGCAGGCCGAAACGTAGCCCTTTCCGCTCCCGCTGGTTCCGGTCAATCCGATCAGCTTCATGGAATCCCCTCCTTACACCGTATCCGTCTGCAGACCATTTATCTCAGTATAGCACAGTTTTGCTCAAAATGCAAGGGGGAACGGGTCAGTTCCACAAAATTATCAACAAAGTCTGCAAAAAACAGAAGATTTTCCACCCAATGCAAACGATCATCAGCACAGCAGACAGGAGGCTGCGCGGCGCGAATACCGATATTGTGCAAAGTCCGAAGAAGACTGCAGCGATAATCAACAGCAAAGCCGTCAACTGCATACCTGCTGCAAAAAACAGCGGTACCCATATCTGCGAACACAGCAGATAGAACGCCCAAAAGATCACTCCCCGTCCGATGAGCCGTCGGTGGCAGCCGCAATGCCCCAGGGTAAGCCCTAACGCCAGACCCAGCAGAATGGAATGAATCATCCACAGCACGATCCACGCCAGATAGCCCGGCGCAAAGCGCGGCATGGTCATCCGACAGTAGCAGCTCCCCACCCCCGAAAGCAGCAACGACAGCGTGCAGACAAACCAGGTGGACGCCACCGATAGCAGACAGATCCGCGAGTCGGTACACGAGAGCTCCCGCTTGAAACACGAAAAAATACGCAAAAAATCACCCCATCCCAATGTATGAGGTGATTTTCTCTTTCATGCCGTCAATGCGTCATACACGCACAGTTAAACTGTCTCGTGCCACTGGTTCGTCCGGGATATTTCCCGCTGGGCAACAGATTGCGGTAGAAGGGCTGATAGATATTTTTATATACCTTCGCTCCGTTCAACGGCATCCAAGTATACTGTGCATCCGTGACGTATATATCACGGTCAAAGCTACGCATATAGTTGAGCATACCGTAGTAACGGATAGAAGATTCCGGGCAGTTTGCGTTTGCAACGCCCTTTCCCTCCGTACAATACGCTACCCACACGTGGACGTCACAGGAGTCGGTAGGCAAAGTAGCACTGGTAAAGTATCCGGTTGCAGAGCGACTTCCGCGAGGATCTGCCTGACACGCTGACGTGATCAGCTTCCCCGAATCGGGACAGTACTTCGCTTCAATCAACAGATCGTCGTCAAACGTCTTCTTCTCAACGGTTCCTGCTTCCACTCGCTCCAGGATTTTCTTGTGAATATCCAGCATAACGGTATTCCAGATCTTGTTGCTGTCACTGGAGTTGCCCAGATCCTGTGCTTCGTCGTAGCCAACCCATACTCCGCCGGTCACGTACGGGGTATAGCCTACGAACCAACGGTCGTTATTATTATCGGTAGTACCGGTCTTGCCGGCCGCTCCAACCAATTGGGCAACCGGCTTGATGGAGGTTGCCGTACCGTTAGTACCCGTGATAACGTGCTCCATCAGACGCACCATCATCTGCGCGGTTCCCTCTTTGATCACTACTTCCGCGTGGTTTTCATTATCTATAACCACCTGTCCCGAAGCGTCCAGAATCTGCAACACCGTGCGAGGCTCGTGATAAATACCGCCCGACGGGAAGATGCAGTAAGCCGCCACCATTTCCTTCAGCGTTACGCCGTAGGTCAAACCGCCCAATCCCAGTGCTGCGAGATTTTTGTCGGTCTGAATTCCGGTTGCCGTTACCTTACTGTCAATCAAGCTATCCAAATGCAGCTTATTCTTTAAGAAATCGAAGCAATTACTGACACCGACCGCAGCAACCAATTTAACCGCCACGGTGTTTTTCGACGCCTGCAATGCGTAGTCCAGCGTCGTCAGTCCGCGATAGAGCTTGTTAGAGTTCTGCGGCCATCCCTTGGGATTGGAATACGTCACCGTTCCGTCTGACAGCACGGTTTTGGTTCCGAAATAGTAGGGCGAATCATCCAACACAGATCCGTAATGGATGAGCCCTAAATCCATTGCCTGCACGTAGCCGGCAATGGGCTTCATCGAAGACCCAGGCTGACGGGTGGTCTGCGTTGCTCGGTTAAGCACGCGGTTGCCTTCTTTTTGTCCGTAACCGCCGCACAGTGCAAGGATATTGCCATTGGTCTGATCCATGATCAGCATAGCCGCCTGCTTCTGCACAATCTTGTTGGTATTGGTCATCAGATCAGGATCGGTGAAATGCTTTTCCATGATCTCCTGAAGATCCTTATCAATTGCGGTGACGACCGAGTAACCGCCGGAATAAAGCATCTGCACTGCGATCTCATAGCTGACGTTGTACTTCTCCATCAGCAGGCCTGATGCTTCCTCTATGACCACGTCCGTATACCAGGAGGTAACCCCGGAATTATCGATCACCGTGTCGTCAGGATCCACATCCTCCTCATCCTCCGAAACCAGTACCAGATCCTTATTGTAGGCGCTTTCGTACTCGGCGTAGGTGATGAGTCCCTGGCTATACATTTCCTTTAGGATGACGTTTCGCCGTTCCTTGTTATTTTCAGGATTCTGCACCGGGTCCCATTTAGTGGGGAACTGGGTGATACCGGCAATGGCAACGCATTCCAGCAAAGTCAGCTCGCTGGCATCCTTGCCGAAATAGGTATTTGCCGCAGACTGTACGCCGTTACAGCCCTGTGACAGGTAGATCGTATTGAGATACATTTCCAGTATCTCGGTTTTGTCCTTATCCTTTTCCAGATTCAGTGCCTTAAAGATCTCCTGCACCTTTCGCTGGATCGTATAATCGTCATCGCCGGTCAGGTTCTTGACCAACTGCTGCGTGATCGTGGAGCCGCCCGGATTTTCACCGGTTGGAATGAAGTATTTCAACGTCGCCTTGACCGTCGTGATCCAGTCGACCCCATCGTGCTCCCAGAAGCGTTTATCCTCAATCGCCACGAAAGCGTTGATCAGATCATCGGGAATATCGTCGTACGCGATCCACAGGCGATTGGTACTGCCCGACAACCGCTCGGTCGTGTCCTCCACCAGCTCGCCGTTCTCATAATAATAGATACGGGTCGTCGAATCCTGCTGAGCGGATAACACGATCAGATCGTCAACGTCCGAATCAACGTGGTTCGCAACGTAGATCATAAAAGCGCATCCAACGATACATCCCGCGATCAAACCGATCAGCAGGATCGTAAACACCACGTTCAGCACGTACTGAAGTCCCCTCAGGAGCATTCGGAAGATGAAGTGCGTAACTTCCTTGGCTTCCCTTTGTATATTCTTTTGTTTGGACTCTTTTTGTTTCATTGATATTTGCAAACCTTTCAATCCAAATCTGTCATTTTGCTATATAAAATCATTATACTCCCCGATTTTGAAATCTCCGTGAATAATATGTGTCATCTTCTGAAACATTTTTGCTGTTTATAGCCAAAGTATTCCCACAATCAAGGATTTAATGTCATTATAACACACAAATTTCCGATTGTCAACCGTTTTCACCGTTCAGCGCAGCACTACGTTGCCCTCTCCTAAGAGCGCGGTCAGCTCTGCCAGCAGATAGGGGGTGGCGGTGACGGCAAGAGAGCGGCTGCGAATATATTTGCCCGCGGAGCGGTCGTAAAATGCCACCTGCACGTTGCCCTCGCCGAAGATCTCGCAGAGCAGGAGCGCCTTGCGCGCCTCGGGCGAATCCATCCGCTCGACCCGCAGATACAGCACGGAAGCGGCGGGCGTAGCAGAACGGGGGTCAGTCGGTGCGGAAGCAGGACGGGGCTCGGTTGCAGGAGTCGAAGATATCTGCTCCTTTGCAGGCTCGGGACGGGGTGCGGCGCTCTGTCGCTCCGCTTCCCTTCTGCGCTCGCCCGATCTCGTGGGCAGCGCGGGAGGAGTGGGACTTTGCTTCCATTGCACGTCTGTGAGCAGCTGTCCCATTTCGCCCGCCAGCAGCTTGGCACCCTGCTCGTCCTTGACGCTGAGCGTACACTTGACCCAGACCGCGTTATCGGGGCGAAGCAGTCCCGCAGAGGCTTCGAACTGCTTGGGGAACACGATCAGCTCCATCTCGCCCATGCGGTCTTCCAGCTGGACAAACGCCATTGCCGCGCCGTTTTTGGTGGTCTTGCGGGTGATCTTGGAGAGAATACCCACCACGATCAGCGCGTCCCCCTCTTTGTACGGAGCATTTTCTACCGCCTCTCCCTCTTCATCGAAGGAGTTAGCCACCTCCGACAGCTCGGCAGGGGCGATCGCGTTCAAATGGGTGGTATAATCGTCCAGCAGACTTCCCGACAGGCATAGTCCGGTGTATTCCTTCTCCATGCGCAGCCGCTGACCTGCGGAAAACTCGGGCATCGGATCGAAGCGGTAGGACTCCACCGAGGAGGTCTCCTCCTCCAGCCCGCCGAACAGATCGGTCTGTCCGTCCAGATTGCGTCGGCGGTTGTCGGTGAGCATTTGCAACACCTTCTCCACGCCTGCCAGCAGCTCGGCACGGGTATTGCCCATGCCGTCGAAAGCACCCACGCTGATCAGCGCCTGCGCCTGTTGACGGTTCAGCTCAATGGGCGACATCCGCTGGGCAAAATCCATGAAATCGCGGAAGGGACGGCGCGCCCGCTCGGCGCGGATGCGCTGGACGAAGTTCTCGCCCACGCCCTTGATGCCGCCCAGACCGTAACGGATGCCCTCGGGGGCGACCGAATATTGCAGATCGCTTTCGTTGATGCTCGGCGGGAGCAATTTTACACCCAAGCGGCGGCAGTCTTCGATATACTCCGCCGTTTTGCCGTGGCTGCCCATCACCGAGGTCAACAGCGCCGCGGCGTACTCACGGGGATAGTGAGCCTTCATGTAAGCCGTTCTGTAGGAGGTCACCGCGTAGGCGGCTGCGTGGGCTTTGTTGAAGGCATACTTGGCAAAGGACGCCATATCGTCGAACAGCTCGTTGGCCAGCTTTAGGTCGATGAAGTTTTCCTTCGCGCCCTTGAGAAACTCCGAGCGCATCTGCTCCAGCAGCTCGGGCTTTTTCTTGGACATCGCCTTGCGTACCGAGTCCGCCTTGCCGTAGGAGAAGCCCGCCACCTTGCGGCAGATCTGCATGACCTGCTCCTGATAGACGATACAACCGTAGGTTTCGCCCAGAATCTCGGCAAGCTGCGGCAGTTTGTATTGAATTTTCGTGGGATTCTTGCGGTTTTCCAGATAGGTGTCGATGGAGTCCATCGGCCCCGGACGGTAGAGGGCAATGACCGCCATCACGTCCTCCAGCGCGGTGGGACGGAGATTGCCCAGCAACCGCTTGACGCCCGCCGATTCCAGCTGGAACACACCGTCGGTGCGCCCTTCTGACAGGAGCTTGAAGGTCTCGGGATCGCCTTGCGGGATCTTGACCGTCTCGAAGTCGGGGGTGTGCTTTTTCACCTCCCGCTCGGCGTCCGACAGGATAGTCAGGTAACGGATGGCGAGGAAGTCGAATTTCAGTAGCCCCAGCGCTGCCACCGTATCCATATCGAACTGGGTAATAGGCGTGTCGCCGCTGGTGGCAAGAGGGAGATAGTGATGAAGCGGTTCCTTGGTGATGACCACGCCCGCGGCGTGAACCGATGCGTGGCGAGGCATTCCCTCCAGCTTCAGCGCGTAGTCGATCAACTCGTGATCCTCGTTTTTATCGTTGTAGATTTCTTTGAGTTCCCTGCTTTCCTCCAGCACGTCGGCCAGCTTGGTGCCGGGCTTTTGGGGGATCAGCCGCGCGATGCGGTCGATGTCCGAATAGCTTCGTCCCAGCGCGCGACCTACGTCGCGGATGGCGGCACGGGCTGCCATCGTTCCAAAGGTGATGATCTGAGAAACGTGATCCGAGCCGTATTTCTCCGAAACGTAGCGGATGACCTCGTCTCTGCGGTTGTAGCAAAAGTCGGTATCGAAGTCGGGCATACTGATGCGCTCGGGGTTCAAAAAGCGCTCGAATAGCAGGTCGTGACGGATGGAGTCCACATCGGTGATGCCGATCAGATAGGCTACTAGACTGGCGGCTCCCGATCCACGTCCGGGCCCCACGGGAATCTTCTTCGACTTTGCCCAGTTGATGAAATCCCAGACGATGAGGTAATAATCATCGTAGCCCATCTTGGAAATGATCAGTAGCTCGTAGAGGATGCGGGAGGTGTAGACGTCCTTGGGATGCGCCTCGTCGAAAACGATCTGCCCTGCGGCAATGCGCCGCTCAAAGCCCTCGTAGGCCAGCTGTTTCAGATACGCCTTGGAGCTGAGTCCGTCGGGTGCGGTGTAGACCGGCAGCTCGGTCTTGTCCATCACGAACTCGAAGCTGCACCGCTCGGCAATACGGACGGTATTTTCCAGTGCCTCGGGACAGCTCGGGAAAAGATTCGCCATTTCGTCGGCGGACTTCATATAATATTCGTCGGTCTCAAAGCCGATGGGTCTGCCGTCGGTAATGACGTTGCCGGTTTGCACGCAGAGGAGTACTGCCTGCGCGTCTGCGTCTGCTTTGGAGATATAATGTGCATCGTTAGTGGCAACCAGCGGAATGCCTGTCTTGCGGGACAGGGCGATCAGGCCGGGATTCACATTTTTCTGCTCGTCCATTCCGTGATCCTGGATCTCCAGGAAGAAGTTATCCTTTCCGAAGATGTCCCGCAGCTCCAGCGCGAAGCGCTCGGCTTCCGCCTCGTCGTCGTTCAGCAATGCCTCCTGTACGTGTCCCGCCAGACAGCCGGAGAGACAGATAAGCCCTTCGTGATGTCGGCGCAGGAGCGAGAGATCCACGCGGGGCTTGGCGTAAAAGCCCTCGGTAAAAGATTTTGAAACCATATAGATCAGATTGCGGTAGCCGATCTCGTTCTCGCAGAGAAGGACGAGGTGCGTGTTGAAGTAAGCCGAGGTGCGCACCCGCTCGGTGCGGTCGCCGGGGGCAAGATAGACTTCGCATCCGATGATCGGCTTGACCCCCTCGGCTTTGCAGGCTTTATAGAAGGCCACCGCGCCGTACATCACTCCGTGATCGGTGAGCGCGACGGCAGACTGCCCCAGCTCCTTGGCACGACGGGGGATCTCCTTGATCCGACAGGCACCGTCCAGGAGACTGTATTCACTATGCAAATGCAAATGTACAAACTCAGCCATAATGACTCCCAAATTGATTCTAACAAGGGCTCCTCCCTTGAACCTGCCCGCTTTCATGAGAAGAAAGCGGGGCAAAGAACTTTTACGAAGGGCGGCAAGTACTTGCCGCCCACTACTTGTCCATATTCTGTCGTCTGTAAGATAAATAATAA